>CAIYPH010000476.1 GCA_903928045.1 uncultured Rhodospirillales bacterium | reverse complement strand
GGCAGAGGCGGCACCATCACCAACGCCGGCACCATCGCCACCTCCGGCCGCACCGCCATCCGGTTCGGCGGCCCCGGCGCCAACCTGCTCACCCTCTAAGGCGGCTACGCCATCACCGGCGCCAGCATCGCCTCCGGCTCCGGCAACGTCCTGCAACTCCAGGGCAGCGCGGCCAGCCCGGTGGTGGTGAACCTCGCCAGCCTGCGCCCCGCCGGTTTTCCCACCATCCGCTTTGCCGGCGGGTCCAACTACGCCACCCTGGCGATCGCCGGCACGACCGCCCTCCCCGGCACCATCGCCGGCTTCATCGGCCCGCACGATACCATTGACCTCACCACGATCGGCGATGCCGCCAATGACGTGGTGACCAGCTTCGACACCGTCACCAACCGCCTCACCATCAGCGGCGCGCAAGGCAGCGTCCAACTGCACCTGGATGCCGAAAACTACGCCGGCCTCGCCTTCCTCGCCACGAGCGACGGCGCCGGTGGCACCTTCGTCTACCCCACGTCGGCCGTCCCGCCGTCCATCAACCACACCATCGCCTTGCAGGCCGTGGCCGACCAGGCGCCGAGCCGCCCCTTCACCGGCGTCACCATCACCGACCCGAGCATCGGCCAGGATGAAACGCTCACCGTGGCGCTCTCCCCCGCCGGCGGCGGCACCCTCAGCAACCTCGGCGGCGGCAGCTTCAACCCCGCGACCGGGACCTACACCATTACCGACAGCCCGGGCTCCGTCAGCGCGGCGCTGGCCGGGCTGGTGTTCACCCCCGCCGCCCCCGCCGGCGGCCTCCTTGCCACCACCGCCTTTACCCTTACTGTCACCGGCCCCGGCGGCAGCGCCACCGATACGGCAAGCAGCGTCACCACCGTCACCCAGCTCCCCCCATATCTCGGTCTCGCGGCCAACCAGTACCGCTTCGCCGTCTCGGCCAGCGGCGGCCCCCCCGTCTTCTCCGGAGGCGGCGGCATCACCGAGTCCCTGGTCAGCAACCCGCTCCAAGGCGGCGTGTATGCCGTCCCCGCCGGCGCCGCGGCCGCCTATCTCGGCGGCACCGCCGATGCCACCCTCTACAACCCCACCCCATCGGGCGCCCTGCTGGTTGGCAATGCCGGGAATGACCAGATCCTCGCCGGCATCGGCCCCGACACCGTGGTGACCGGCACCGGCGCCAACCGTGTGCTCCTCGGCAGCGGCAACGCCGTGGTGATCTCCGCCGGCCAGGACCAGATCGCCGGCGGCAGCGGCAACGCCAGCATCACCTCCGGCAGCAACAACCCGCTGATTTTCCTTGGCCCCGGCGCCAATACCGTCACGGCCGGCGTCGGCGGCAACCCCACCGTGGTGGCTGGCCGCGGTGCCGACACCATCGCCGCCAATGGCGGCAGCCAGCTCTGGCTCGGCGCCGGCACCGCCCTGGTGACCAGCACCGGCGCCGACACCGTCATCGCCGGCCCCGGCGCCGCCACCATCGCCGCCTCCGGGGACGCCCTGGTGTTCGGCGCCGACGGCCCGCTCCACTTCACCGGCGGCAGCGGCGCCCCCACCGTCATCGGCGGCAGCGGCGGCGCCACCATCCAGGGCGGCAGCGGCCCGATGCTGGCGCTCGCCTACGGTCCCGCCGCCTTCACCGCCGCCGGCGGCGCCACCACCGTCGCCGGCTTCGGCGCCTCCGGTATCACCATCACCGGCGGCAGCGGCCCTGGCCTCTTCGTCGGCGCCCCCGGCGGGCACAATGCCATCACCACCGGCACCGGCCCGGCGACCATCCTCGGCGGCGGGGACGGCGACCTTCTCACCGCCACATCCACCGCCATCATCGTCGCCGGCCCCGGCGCCGAAACCATCAACGCCGGCACCTCCAGCGCCCCCACGAATATCTTCGGCGGCTCCGGCGCCGCGGTTATCCGCCTCGGCAGCGGCCTCTCCGAGGTCCTCGCCGGGCCCGGCAGCGCGACCGTGATCGCGGGTACCGGCACCGATATCCTCGCCTTCGCCCAGGGCACCGCCGGCACCACCATCGTCCAGGGCTTCAACCCTCTGCATGACGCGATCGGCCTGCTCGGCTATGCCCCCGGCGAACCCGCCGCCGCCCTCGCCGGCGCACGTACCGCCGGCGGCTCCGAGACCCTGACCTTGTCGGATGGTACCCACATCACCCTGCTCGGCTTCACCGGCCTCACTGTGGGGAGTTTTCTGTAGGTCTGGGGAGGGAAGGGGTTCTTTTTGTGAACAAAAAGAACCAAAAAAACTTTCTGTTCCATCCATGCCGTTGGCGTACGTCCACGCGGATAGGTCGGAGCGGTACGCAGCAAGTGGATAAAAGTTTTTTGCTTCTTTTTTTCAAAAAAGAAGGCGCTTGCTGCCGCTTGCCTTTCCTTTAGCCTTGGGCCGCAGAATGGTGGGTGGCGCAAGGGCTTACCCACCCTACG
>CAIYPH010000475.1 GCA_903928045.1 uncultured Rhodospirillales bacterium | reverse complement strand
TCGGCCAGCAACACGGCGGGTCGGTTGGCGAGGGCGCGGGCGATGGCGACGCGTTGCTGCTCACCGCCGGAAAGCTTGCCGGGCACGTGATCAACCCGGGCGGCGAGGCCGAAAGTACCGAGCAGGTCGCGGGCTCGAGCTTCGGCAGCGGGGCGGGCGATGCCGGCGATCATCTGCGGGAGCACGACGTTCTCGAGCGCGGTGAATTCGCCGAGCAGATGGTGGAACTGGTAGACGAAGCCGATAGAGACGCGGCGGATCGCGGTGCGCGCGGCATCGGCGAGGCTGCCGGCATCGGTGCCGTCCACCATCACCTGGCCGGCATCGGGGCTGTCGAGCAGGCCGGCGATGTGGAGCAGGGTGGATTTGCCGGTGCCGGAGGGGGCGACGAGGGCGACGATTTCGCCGGCTTCCAGGGCGATATCGGCGCCGCGCAGCACTTCGAGCGCTCCGGCATCGGAGCGATAGGTGCGGACCACGCCGGTGAGGCGGAGGCGCTCAGCCATGACGCAGGGCCTCCACCGGATCGGTGCGGGCGGCCTTCCAGCTCGGGTAGACCGTCGCCAGCAAGGAGAGGGTGATGCCGAGGGCTACGACGCGGAGCACGTCGGCCCAGTCCACCTGGTCCGGCAGGGTGGTCAGCATGAAGGCGCGGCTGTCGAACACCTGGCCGCCGGTGAGGTTCTCGATGAAATGCTGAATGGCGACGATGTTGCGGCAGACGGTGACACCGAGGACGGTGCCGATCAGGGTGCCGGAGACGCCGACGAAGGCGCCGCACATCAGGAAAATGCGGAGGATGGCGCCGGAGCTGGCGCCGATGGTGCGCAGCACCGCGATATCTGCGGTCTTGTCCTTCACCAGCATGATCAGGGAGGAGATCACGTTGAAGGCGGCGACCAGGATGATCATGCCGAGCACGATGAACATCGTGTCTTTCTGGATCTGCAGGATGCCGATGATCTGGTCATTGGCGTGCCGCCAGTCGAGCAGGCGGACGGCGCGGGTGCCGAGGACGGATTTCACCTGGGGGAGCAGGGCCTCGGCGCGCTCCGGCTGGGTGGCGCGGAGTTGGAAGCCGGTGACGGCGTCCTCCTTCTGAAAGAAGGTCTGCGCCATGGCCAGCGGGAGGAAGACGACCGAGTTGTTGTACTCGGACAGCCCGGCATCGAAGATCGCCACGACCTTGAAGGCGCGCACCCGGGGGATGACGCCGAAGGCGGTGGCGGCGCCCTGGGAGGAGAGCAGGGTGATGCGGCTGCCGGGGCTGAGACGGTAGGAAGCGGCGAGGCCGACGCCGACGACGATGGCGTCATCGCCCTCGAAGGCATCGAGGGAGCCGGCGATGATGTGTTCGCCGATGGCCGGGAGGGCGCGGAGATCCTCGCGGAGCACGCCGCGCACGAGGCCGCCTCGCGCGCCGGCGCGTTCGACGGAGATCGCCACCTGGCCGTCAGCCACGGGGAGGACGGAGGTGATGCCGGGGATGGCCCGCATCCGCGCCGCCAGGGGGGCGAAGCCGTCGATCTTCTCGCCGGCATAGGCCTCGACGCTGATATGGCCGGAGACGCCGAGGGCACGGTTAACCAGTTCGGTCTGGAAGCCGCTCATCACCGAGGAGACCACGATGAGGGTGGCCACCCCGAGCGCGATGCCGATCAGGGAGAAGATCGCGATGATGGAGACGAAGCGCTCGCCCTTGCGCGCCCGCAGGTAACGGGCGGCGACCATCCGCTCGAAGGCGGTGAACAAGGGCTGCTGGCTCCTAACCGGTCACGCGGGCGATGGCATCGGCGACGCTGAGTTCGCTGCGCTCGCCGGTGGCGCGACGCTTAAGCTCCACCATGCCGTTGGCGGCACCGCGGGGGCCGACGATGATTTGCCAGGGATGGCCCATCAGGTCCGCATCGGCGAACTTGGCGCCGGCGCGTTCGCCGCGATCGTCATAGAGCGCATTGCCGCCGAGAGCCTTGTAGACCTGCTCGCAAATGGCGTCGCAGGCGGCATCGCCGGTCTTGAGGTTGAGGATGCCGGCCTTCCAGGGGGCCACGCTATCCGGCCAGATGATGCCCGCGTCGTCATGGCTTGCCTCGATGATGGCGCCGACCAGGCGGGAGACGCCGATGCCGTAGCTGCCCATGTGGGGGATGATCTTGTTGCCATCCGGGCCGGTGACGGCGAGGCCCATGGGGGCGCTGTATTTGGTGCCGAAGTAGAAGATGTGGCCGACCTCGATGCCCCTTCCCTCGCGCTTGCGCCCGGCGGGGATTTCGGCCCAGGCATTGGTGTCGTGCTTCTCGTCGGTGGCGGCGTACATGCTGGTCATCAGCGTGGTGAAGCGTTCGAGATCGGCGGGGTTCTGGTTGTCGAAATCGGCCTTCATCCAGTCGATGTCCTCGAAGCCGGCATCGAAGAACACCGCGCTTTCGCCAGTGGGGGCCAGGACGATGAACTCATGGCTGAGATCGCCGCCGATCGGGCCGGTATCGGCGACCATGGGGATGGCCTTGAGGCCGAGGCGCTGGAAGGTGCGCATATAGGCGAGCATCATCTTGCGGTAGGCGATGACGGCGCCTTCGTAGTCGAGATCGAAGGAATAGGCGTCCTTCATGAGGAATTCGCGGCCGCGCATGACGCCGAAGCGGGGGCGCACCTCGTCGCGGAATTTCCATTGGATGTGATAGAGATTCTGGGGAAATTCGCGGTAGGACTTCACGCCGGAGGCGAAGATCTCGGTGATCATCTCCTCGTTGGTGGGGCCGTAGAGCAGGTCCCGCTCGTGGCGATCCTTGAGGCGGAGCATCTCCTGACCGTAGCCGTCATAGCGGCCGGACTGGCGCCAGAGGTCGGCCGACTGGATCGTCGGCATCAGCACTTCCTGGGCGCCGGAGGCATCCTGCTCCTCGCGGACGATCTGGGCGATGTTCTGCAGCACCCGCCAGCCTGCCGGCAGCCAGGCATAGATGCCGGCCGCTGTCTGCCGGATCAGCCCGGCGCGCAGCATGAGGCGGTGCGAGGCGATCTGCGCCTCGTTGGGGGTTTCCTTGAGCGTGGGCACGAAGCTGCGGGACAGGCGCATCGGGATATTCCGGCTGTTTGACGGCGCAACCTACAGGGCGCGGCGTCAGCGCGAAAGCGGGACGATGCGGGTTCACGATTGAGCATTTTTTGTGCGTTGCACAAAGGGAGCGCGCAATAAAAACATGCAGAACGCCTATTTTCGCGCATGATTCCGCGTGACAGCATCCGCGCCAGACGGTAGAAAAAAAGAAGGCCCAAACGCGCCTATAAGGCGCGAAGGGCCAAGTTTAGGGAGGAAACGCCAGTCACACGGCAGGATGAGGGAAGCCCTCGTCCTGCCGTGATGATTCTATACCAGGCGTTCTCCGTCCAGCGAAAATCGACGTCAATTTGATGAAAAATGCAGCGACCAGACATGAACTGATGAAATTTTAGCCATATTGATTAGCATAATCGCAGTTTTGCTCAATCTATGGGCATCGCGAGCCAGCCCGAGCGAAAGCTGATCCAACCGCTGGTCACCGTCAGATAGATCAGGGCCCAGATGATCGCAGCCACTACTGTGGTAATAAGCGCCTTTTTCAGTAGCTCGGGCTTCTCAGGTGCACCACGCCACCCCGTCTGCGAATCGGCTTCCGCCACCGGCTTCGTCCCAATTGGCAGCACGCCAAAGATCGTGATCCACCAGATGACGAAATACAGCGCAATTCCGGTGACGACGGGCATCGCTCAGACCCTCAGGAGGTGAACGTCGACCAGCGGTCGCTTTTGCAATTGTCGGCCGAGCGCACGTCGCAACGCCGCCTTCGCTGCATCCGTCAGCGCAGCATCGTCCCGCCGGGTGGCAGCAGGCAGGTCCGCCATGGCATCAGCGAGTTCACCGGCGACTCGGGTGTTCTCGCGATCCCCCTCATCAAACAGGCCGGGCGCCGAAATCCTCGGCCGCCCCTTGAGGCGTCCGGCCTCATCGACCGCGACAGAGGCGATGATGATGCCGTTAAACAGCATCCGCCGCCGCGCGCCCATCACCGCGCCGTTGAGCGGCACCAGCCGCGCCCCATCCGCCACCAGCTTGCCCACCGGCGCGCTGTCGGTGATGTCGGGCCGCCCGGGCGCAAGGCTCAGGATATCCCCGTCCTCCAGCAGCATCGCCGGCACGCCGGCCTCACGCGCCAGCGCGGCATGGGCGGAGAGGTGGCGCCATTCGCCATGCACGGGCACCGCGAGTTGCGGGCGCACCAGCTTGTAGAGCCGGCGCAACTCGTCGCGCGCGGGGTGGCCGGAGACGTGCACCATGTGATCGTCATCCGTCATCACCGTCACGCCGCGGCGCACCAGCTGGTCCTGCATGGCGTGGATCGCGCGCTCATTGCCGGGGATGATACGGCTGGAGAAGATGATGGTGTCACCCTCGCCGAGCTCGATGCGCGGATGCTGGTCGGCGGCGATCCGGGCAAGCGCCGAGCGCGGCTCACCCTGGCTGCCCGTGCAGATCAGCAGCAGATGATCGTCATCGACGTCATTCGCCGCATCCTCGGAGAGAAACGGTGGGATACCCTTGAGGTAGCCGCACTCCCGCGCCGCCGCGTCGATATTGCGCAAGGACCGCCCCACCAGCGCCACCGATCGCCCGGCCGCCTTCGCCGCCAGCGCCACCGTCTCGAAGCGCGCGACGTTGGAGGCGAAGCAGGTAACAGCGACGCGGCCGCGAATGGAGCGGATCAGTGCGGCCAGGGTGCGGCGCACCTCGGCCTCGGAGCCGGAATGCCCCTCCACCATCGCGTTGGTGCTGTCGCACACCATCGCCAGCACGCCTTCATCGCCCAATGCCGAGAGCGCCGCCTCGTCGGAGGGCGGGCCGACCAGAGGCTCGGGGTCGAGCTTGAAATCCCCGGTATGCAGCACGATGCCGGCCGGGGTGCGGATCGCCAGCGCCTGCGCCTCGGGGATGGAGTGCGCCACCCGGATGAACTGAAGGTCAAACGGCGCCACCTGGAAGCGCCCGCCGGGCTGCACCACGTGGATCTTCGCCTCATTGACCAGCCCGACCTCGCCCAGCTTGCGCCGCAACACCGCGGCGGCAAAGGGAGTCGCGTAGATCGGGCACTTCAGCTGCGGCCACAGCCAGGCCACCGCGCCGATATGGTCCTCATGTGCGTGCGTGATCACCAGCCCAACCAGCTTGTCGCGCTGCTCGGCGATGAAGGACGGGTCCGGCATCATCACGTCAACCTCGGGATGCGCCGCTCCGCCGAAGCCGATGCCGCAATCGATCGCCAGCCACTTCCCGGCATGGCGATAGAGATTGAGGTTCATGCCAATCTCGCCGGTGCCGCCAAGCGGCAGGAAAGCGAGGTCGCTCGCACCCTTGGTCATGAGCGCGCCGTCAGATCTGTTTGATTCATTCTGTCTCGATAGGCCGCGCACGGTCACGCGGCAAGGCCGGCGGGGGATTACGTGCTATGAGCATGCGCAAGCCGTCAAGCGTGAGGTCCGGGTCGATGTGGGAAATCACCGTCGTCCCCTCCGCCACCAGGGGCGCGAGCCCGCCGGTGGCGAGCACTTTCAGCCCGCCGCCCTGCTCCACTTGCACCCGATGCACCAGCCCCTCGATCATCGCGACATAGCCCCAATAGATGCCGGACTGCATCGCGGCAACCGTATTACGGCCGATCACCGATTGCGGCCGGCCGATGCCGATGCGCGGCAGCCGGGCCGCGGCGCGGTGCAGCGCCTCGATGGAGAGGTTGATACCGGGCGCGATGATGCCGCCGAGATAAGCGCCGTCAGCGTCCACCACATCCAACGTGGTCGCGGTGCCGAAATCGATCACCACAAGCGGCCCGCCATAGATCTGATGCCCGGCCAGCGAGTTCAGCAGCCGGTCGGCACCGACCTCCTCGGGGTTGTCGACCTTGATTTCGAACCCCCAATCGAGCATGGCGCGCGCCACCAGCGGCTCGACGTGGAACCAGTCGCGGCAAAGGCGGCGCAGATGGTACAGCGCCGCCGGCACCACGGTGCCGATCACGGCGACATCGATCTGCTCGCGCTTGATGCCGGTAAGTTGCAACAGAGAGAGTAGCCACACGGCGTACTCGTCGCTGGTGCGCTGCGC
>CAIYPH010000474.1 GCA_903928045.1 uncultured Rhodospirillales bacterium | reverse complement strand
TGCTGGGCACCCTCTCGGGAGGGGACGCAGCCAAACGGATGAAAAGTTTTTGCTTCTTTTTTCAAAAAGAAGCGCTTCCTTCCTTACACCCGATTTGCGGTATAACGGCGCCATGCTCAAACGCTTCTTCGCCTATTACCGCCCTCATCGCGGCCTGTTCATGCTCGATTTCTCCTGCGCGGTGATCTCCGGCGTGCTGGAACTCGGCTTCCCCATGGCCGTCAGCGTCTTTGTCGACCGGCTGCTGCCGAGCCATGACTGGGGGCTGGTGGTGGCCGCCGCCGCCGGGCTGTTGGCGATCTATCTGGTGAATGCCGGGCTGATGGTGGTGGTGACCTATTGGGGCCACATGCTCGGCATCAACATCGAAACCGAAATGCGCCGCCGCGCCTTTGAGCATCTGCAGAAACTCTCCTTCGCCTTCTACGACGAGCAGAAAAGCGGCCATCTCGTGGGGCGCCTCACCAAGGACCTCGAGGAGGTCGGCGAGGTCGCGCATCACGGGCCGGAGGATTTGTTCATCGCGGTGATGACCTTCATCGGCGCCTTCATCCTGATGTTCTGGGTGAACACACAGCTCGCGCTGATCGCCTCGGTGGTGGTGCCGCTGGTGGCCTTCCTCACCGCGCGCTTCGGCGGGCGGATGACGCGCACCTGGCAGGCCACCTTCGAGCGCGTCGGCGCCTTCAATGCGCGGATCGGCGAGAACGTGCAGGGCATCCGCGTGGTGCAGGCCTTCGCCAACGAGGCGCATGAGCGGCGCATGTTCGCCGAAGACAACGCGCATTACCGCCGCACCAAGCTCGACGCCTACCGCATCATGGCCGCCTCCATGTCGCTCAACTATCTCAGCATGCGGCTGACCCAGATCGTGGTGATGATCGCCGGCGCGTATTTCGTGCTGAACGGGCGGCTCTCGGCGGGGGATTTCGTCGGCTTCCTGTTGCTGGTCGGCGTGTTTTTCCGCCCCGTAGAGAAAATCACCAATGTGCTGGAAACCTACCCCAAGGGCATCGCCGGTTTCCGCCGCTATCTCGATTTGCTCGACGTCTCGCCCGACGTCGCGGACCGGCCGGGCGCGCGGGAGGTGGCGGGGCTGCGCGGCGATATCGAATATCGCGGCGTCGGCTTCGCCTATGGGCGCGGCGCCAAGGTGCTGGATGCGGTGGACCTCACGATCGGTGCCGGCGAGACGGTGGCCTTCGTCGGCCCCTCCGGCGCGGGGAAGACCACCATCTGCTCCCTGCTGCCGCGCTTCTATGACGTGACCGAGGGCGCCATCACCATCGATGGCATCGACATCCGGGACATGACGCTGGCTAGCCTGCGCCGGCAGATCGGCATCGTGCAGCAGGACGTGTTCCTGTTCTCCGGCACGCTGCGCGAGAACATCGCCTATGGCCGCCTCGGCGCCACCAACGCCGAGATCGAGGCCGCGGTGGCCAGCGCGCAGTTGGAGGACATGGTGGCCCGCCTCCCCGCCGGGCTCGACACGGTGATCGGCGAGCGCGGCGTGAAGCTCTCGGGCGGGCAGAAGCAGCGTGTGGCGATCGCCCGGATGTTCCTGAAAAACCCGCCGATCCTCATCCTCGACGAAGCCACCAGCGCGCTCGATACCGAGACCGAACGCGCCATCCAGGGCGCACTGGCCGCCCTCTCGCGCGGGCGCACCACGCTGGTGATCGCCCATCGCCTGGCGACCATCCAGGGAGCGGACCGCATCGTGGTGGTCAACGAGGCGGGCATCGCCGAGCAGGGCCGCCACGGCGAGCTGATCGCGCGGGACGGGCCGTATCGCCGGCTGCATGACGCGCAGTATTCCGCCGATTTTGGGGCGGTCGCGGATTGAGCGGAGGGGCAGCCCTCGCCGCCCGCCTCGCCGGCTTCGCCGCCGTCACCTGCGATGTATTCGACACCGCCATCCGCCGGCGCCTGGCGCGGCCGGAGGATGTGCATTTGGTCACTGGCGCCCGACTGGCGGCCGCCGGGCTGACCACGCTCGACCCTGCCGCCTTCCAAGCCGCCCGTCTGGCCGCCGAGGCGGGGATGCGGGCGGAGGCGGCGGCGCGGGGTGAGGACGAGCCGCGCATCGCCGAAATCTACGCCCATCTCGCCGCCTGTGCGGTGGTGCGCGATGCGGTGGCGGCGGCGCGGGTGGAGCTCGCGGCGGAAATGGCGGTTTGCGAGGCGGTGCCAGATATTCGCGCAGCGCTGGCTGGGCGTGATGTGTTGTTCGTCTCGGACAGCATCCTCCCGGGTGCCTGGATCGCGGAATTGCTGGTGTCCTGCTTGTATCCCGGTGATGCGCGCGTGATCAGCTCGGCCGATACGCGGGCCAGCAAGCATAGCGGGCGGATGTATCCGCTGGTGCAGGTCGCCAAGCCCGCGGTGCATGTCGGCGACAATCCGCACGCCGACGGGGCCCAGGCGCGGGCCGCGGGGTTCGCGACGATCGCAGCTCCGCGCCGCCTGTTCGCGCCAGAGCGGCCCGAGATCGCCGCGCTCGGCTGGCCGGCGCGGCTGCTGCACGCGTATCGGCGGGCGGCAGGAGCGACGGGCCTGCATCGCTACGCCACCCTGCTCGCCATCGGCTGGACGCTCGACATCATCGCCACCGCCCGCGCCCGCGGGATCCGGCGGATCTATTTCGGCGCCCGGGACGGCTGGCTCCCGTGGCAGATCGCCCAACGCCTCCTCGCCCGCAGCGGCGAGGGGATCGAGCTGCGCTATCTCGCAGTCTCGCGCGGCGCGATGGAGTCGCCGCTGGTGCGGGACTATCTCGCCCAGGAAGGGCTCGGCGATCCCGGCCCCCATATACTCGTCGATGTCGGCTGGCGCGGCTCGATCCAGGCGGCGATCGGGGGGGACCTTCTCGGCTGCTATCTCGGACTGCTGCCCGAGGCCCTAAGGC
>CAIYPH010000473.1 GCA_903928045.1 uncultured Rhodospirillales bacterium | reverse complement strand
GTCCTCGCCCGAGAACTGCATGAAGTCCACACCGCATTCGCGGCGGGTGTGGTAGGGCCGCGCCAGGTTGGCGGTGGCATCCTTCACGCCGACGATGTTCTTGATCTTGGCCAGCCGCCCCATGGTCTCGGGCGACATGTCGACGATCGAGCGGGGCGGGATGTTGTAGATGATGATGGGGATATCGACCGCCTTGGCGATAGTGGAGAAGTGCAGATACATCCCCTCCTGCGTCGGCTTGTTGTAGTACGGGGTCACCAGCATCGCCATATCGGCGCCGGCCTTCTTGGCATGCTTGGTGAAGTCGAGCGCCTCGGCGGTGGAGTTGGAGCCGGTGCCGGCGATGACTGGCACGCGGCCGGCGGCCACCTGGACGGTGATCTCGACGACGCGCTTATGCTCCTCATGGGTCAGCGTCGGCGATTCGCCGGTGGTGCCGGTGGGCACCAGACCCGCGGTCCCCTCTTTGATCTGCCAGTCGATGAACTCCGCGAGTTTTTTCTCATCGACCGAACCATCTTCCCGCATGGGCGTGATCAGTGCGACGAGATTGCCTTTGAGCATCGCGAGTTCCTCCGCTTGGTATCCGGTTGTCAGCCGCCCAAGCTAAGGCGCGCCCGCCTTGGCCGCAAGCCGGGTCTCGCAGGGCACCTATTCCAGGGTGCGGGCGGCGAGCTCCATCAGGAATGCGGCGGGGTCGGCGATGTCGCGGATGTTGACGTGGGCGATTTGCACGCCGGTGTTGGGGTAGTTGCCGTCGGGTGAGGTGTAGACGAACATTTGGCCGTCATGGAAAATGCGCGCCTCGATCAATCCCGGCGCGGCCTCGGCCTGCTGATCGAGGGTGACGACCTGCGGCGTTGGGGTCGGCGCCGGAGCGGCGGCGATCGGACCCTGGGAGGGGGGCGGGTCGTCGAAGCCGGGCGGCAGGGTCAGCACGACCTCGTGCGGCGAATGATGCGCGAGGGCGTTGCGCAGCCACATCCACTGGTCGCGCTCGAGATATTCGGCGTCACGGAAGGACTGCTCGATATGGGCGACATCGTAGGTGTCGCGCACCTCGACCTTCCAGGCGTTGCGCTCGGTGCGCAGATACTCGATCAACGACGGGATTTCCCGGTAGTTCGACTTGTAGGCCATCGCGATGTAGCGCAGCGGCGGCGGCGCCTTTCCCTTGGCGAAGGCGGCGAGCAGCTTGTCCCAATTCTCCATGAAGATGCGGTGGCGCGCGCCCTTGCGCATGCGCTCGTAGATCGCCGGATCGCGCGATTCGATGGAGACGTTGATGTTGGATAGCCCGCTGTCGGCCAGCGTCTCGAAGTAGGCGTCCGGCATGCGTTTGGCGAGGTTGGTGGTGTAGGTCATCAGATGGGCGTTCTCGCGCGGGATCTTGCGCAGGAAGCCGGTGAGGTTGGGGTGCATCGAGGGCTCGTGCAGGCACGACATCCAGTGTCCCTCGGTGCCAACGAAAGGCAGCAGGCGGATCGCGGCCTCGAAGGTTTCGTCGGCCATCACGTTGGTACGGTGTACCGGCGCGTGGTCAAACAGGCAGAACGGGCAGCGCAGGTTGCAGTTGTCGACGATGTCCATCGCGACGTAGCGCAGCGGGCGCCATTCGGTCTGGATATCCGGCGCCTCCTCCAGGACGTAGCCGATGCCGCGACTGCGGACGACCAGGGAAGCAAGGTCCTCCGCCGGAATCGGCTCGGCGAACACCACGCGAAAGCCGTGCAGCGCGTCGCCGATGCCGAGCGCGGCGAGCACCCGATCATACCGGTCTGCCGTGGTGGTGGCGATGACGCGCTCGGCGCCGTCGCGGGAGACCACCACCTCGATCTCGACGCGCTCGCCAGGCTCGGCCGGGTTGCGCACCCAGCCGGCGACGTTGCGGATGGTGCGCTCACGCAGATAGCCGATCATGCCGGAGGCCGAATCGTGCAGCACGGTGGCGCTGTCGCGGGCCCTCACAATGATGTCGGCGGGATCGACCCCGCGGAGCGGCGGATCGAACACCAGGCGGAAGCCGCAATCCGAATGCGGCTGACCCGCCGCGGCGAGCAGGGGATCATGCCGGTCGGCCAGCGCCTCGGCGAGGCGTATCTCGCGATTGCCCTGCTCGATCACCGCTTCGACCATGAGGGGCCGCGGCTGCTCGATGGGGTCGAGCAGCCAGCCCGCGACATGGGTGAGCTCCCGCTCGCGCACGTAGCCGATCGGCGGCGCGGGAACGTAGTCAAGCCTGGCGCCATCGCCGCGAATGCGCACCTGGAGGTCGGACAGGTCGGCATCGCCGAGCGGTGGATCGAAGGGGATGCGGAAACCGCAGGCCGGGTTTTCATGCCCGGCCATGGCGAGGGTGCGGTCGACATGGTCAGCGCGCCCGCTGGCAATCAGCTGCTCGCGCCCGTCACGGCACAGGACCGCCTCGACATCGAGCCGCAGGCGGGGGGTGTCGGGATCCTGCGCCCACCCCGCGACATAGCTGCGCGTGCGCTCGCGCACGAAGCCGGAGGGCGTCGGCACCAAGGTGATATCAATCGCATCATCGGCGGCGCGGACCCGCAGGCCAGGGAGATCGCTGGCCGCCAGAGGCGGGTCGAACACGATGCGGAAGCCGCAATCGGGAAACGGGTGACCGATGGCGGCGAGCCGCGGGTCCCGCCGATCGGCGATGGCGCGGGCGACGACCTGGTCCTCGCCATCGCGGCGCGCGACGACTTCGACAGCCACCCGCCGCTCCGGCTGCGTCGCGTCCTGCAGCCAGCCGGCCACCTCGCGGGCGGTGAGGCGGCGGGTATAGCCGTGCACGCGCGGTGACAGCACCGCGAGTGGCCGCAGCGCGGTGACCGGCCAGACTTCGAGCGACTCGCACTCCGCAGCGGTGATGGGTTCGGGGAAGGTGAAGCGGAAACCACGATCCGCATCGGCAGCGCCCTGGGCGGCGAGGCCGGAATCGCGGCGGCTGGCGATCGCGGTACCGAGCAGGCGGCGGCCTTCGGGAGCGGTGCAGTAGATCTCGACCGGCACGCGCTGCGCCCGATCACGCACGTTTTCGGCCCAGCCGCTGACGTGGCGGGTGGAGCGCTCGGCGACATAGCCGATGAACACTGGACGGGGCGGAAACACCCGCTGATACGCCGGTTTCAACACCGCACGCACCGGCTCGGGGAGCAGGAATTGCAAGTCGGAGAAGCCCATGCTGCTCACATCTCCCCATCGCACGCCGGCATTGGCGGACCCATGCAGCCTGCTTAGCCGATGGGCGCGCGTCGTCAATCCTCCACGCGCATTGGAGTGGGTGCGGTGGCGCGCGTTCCGCGATAGAAAGCGTCATGCGACGTTTTCTCCTCTCTCTCCTGCTCCTCATTCCGGTGACAGCCGGGCCCGCCATCGCGCAGGCGCCGGAGGCGCCGCCGGGCGATGTGATGCCGCTTGTCCGCATGGATCGATGGGCCGAGGCCGAGGCGGCGGCCGCGCGATATACCGACCCGGTGGTGGGCAAGCTGGTGCGCTATTACCGGTTGCTGTCGCCCAATGGGGCTGACGTGGCGGAGATCGCCGGCTTCATGGCCGAGAACCCGGACTGGCCGCTCCAGGGCAGCCTGGCCCGGCGGCGCGACGAGGCGCTGGCCGGCGAGCCGGATGACACGCGCGTGGCCAAGTTCTGCGCCCAGGACGCGCCGCAGGCGATGGCCACGATGCTGCATTGCCTCGAGACTGCCGAGAAACTCGGCCGCGAGGAGGATGCCACGCGGCTGGCCCGCCGGGTCTGGGCGGGCGGGCCAGCCGATGCCGCCTGGGAGCAACGCTTCCTGCACGAGCACGGTCGCCGCCTCGGCCCCGCCGAGCAATTGGCCCGCATGGAGCGGCTGATGCAATCCGATATCTCCCGCACCAGCGAGGCCGGGCGGGGCGCGGAGGCCGCAGCGCTGCGCCAGCTCGCCCGGCTTGCGCCCGCCGAGCGGGCACGGTTCGAGGCCCGGCTGGCGCTGCGCCGCGATGATCCGGCGGGCGTCGGACTGGCGGCCGCCTTGCGCGCGCCAGACCCAGGGGTGTTCCTCGACCAGGCCGCGTATCTGCGCCGGTCCGGTCAGGACGAGGCTGCCCAGGCTGCCTGGATCGCGGGCGGCACCGCGGCGGAGCGGGTGGCGGGAGAGAAGCAGGCGGCGTTCTGGAACGAACGCAATATCATGGCGCGGCGCCGCTTGCGCCAGGGCGACGCCGCCGGCGCCTATGCCATCGCCGCCGGGCACGCGCAGGCGGGCGGGGAGAGCGCGACCGATGCCGAATTCCTCGCCGGCTTCATCGCGCTGCGGCGGCTTGACGACCCGCGCAAGGCGATCGCGCATTTCCGTGCCCTCGCCGCCATGTCCGGCGCCGCGATAACCCAGGGCCGCGCCTGGTACTGGGTTGGCC
Organism: uncultured Rhodospirillales bacterium; assembly: GCA_903928045.1. The sequence continues at coordinate 2,557 of CAIYPH010000473.1, read as the reverse complement.
GCGCCGAGGAGGTGGCGGGCAATACCGAGGCGGCGCACACCGCTTTTGCGACCGGGGCGCGCTGGCCCAGCACCTTCTATGGTCAGCTCGCCGCGCTCAAGGCCGGTGATACCGCGGCCTCGCTCGGCGCCCGCATCACCTCCACCGCCGACCCCAAGGCCGATCCAGTCCGGATGATGGACTGGGCGAGCCGCGACCTCGCCCGCGCCGCGGCCTATCTCGCCGGCTGGGGCGAGGCCAGGCGCGCGCAGCCCTTCCTGCTCAGGCTCGATGAAATCGCGCCCGATCCCGAGGACAAGGCGCTGATCGCCAAGCTGGCGACCGGACTCGGCATGCCCGAAACCGCGGTGGCCCTGGCGCGGCGCGCGGGGCGGGCGGGCGTGGTGCTGCTGGAGACCGGCTGGCCGCAGCCGGTCAACGCTCCCGCGCTGACGGCACCAGAGCCTGCATTGTCGCTCGGCATCATTCGCCAGGAAAGCAGCTTCGACAGTTCGACGGTCAGCCCGGTCGGCGCGCGCGGGCTGATGCAGCTGATGCCGGCCACGGCGTCTCAAGTCGCGCGCGGCCTGAAGCTGACGGTCTCGGTGCCGGCGCTGGTACTTGACCCGAATTACAACATGCGCCTCGGCACCGCATATCTCGCCGATCAGCTTGCCCGCTTCGACGGCGCGGTGGTGCTGGCTGTGGCGGCCTATAATGCCGGGCCCGCGCGGGTGAACGAATGGATCGCCGGGAATGGCGACCCGCGCCAGCCAACCACCGACGTGCTCGACTGGATCGAGACCATCCCTTTCGGCGAAACCCGCAACTACGTGCAGCGGGTGGTGGAGAACCAGGTGATCTACCGGGCCAAGCGCGGCGAAATCCGACCGCATCCGCTGGCGCCTTGGCTGCGATGACCCCGGCCCGGCTGATCGCCAGCGGGTTCGGCTCCGGCTTGGTGCGGTTCGCGCCGGGCACTGCCGGCTCGTTTGTCGCGGTGATCCTCGGCGCCGGGATCATGCACCTCTCCCCCCCTGCCCTGCCGCTCGCCGCCGCCGCCGCCTATCTCGCCGGTCTATGGGCGGTGCGAGCCTGCGGGGCGGAGGAGGACCCGGGCTGGGTGGTGATCGATGAGTTCTGCGGCCAGTGGATCGCTATGCTGGGGCTGGCAACGCCCAGCCCGGCCGGGCTGCTCGCCGCCTTCGTGCTGTTCCGGGTGTTCGACATCGTCAAGCCCGGGCCTATCCGCACCGCGGAGCGGCTGGGCGGGGCGCAGGGGGTGATGGCGGATGACGTGGTGGCCGGCGCGGTCGCAGCGCTGCTGCTGTGGATGGTGCGGACGGGCTGGCCCGGGCTATTGGATTGACCATGCGCACCGTGATCGGCATCGATGGCGACCGCTTCACCCGCAACGGGGAATGGACGCATGCGGGCCGCTCCTTCCGCGGCACTGATATCTCCGGCCTGTTGTTCAATGCCCGTATGGTCAACGCCATCGTCGATGACCGCAACCAGGCGACACGCGGTGTCTGGGCCTATGCCGAGGGGCCGTGGGACCCCGCGCGCAACAGCTTCGAATTCGGCGCCGCCCTGCCCGCCTATCGCCGCCACGGGCTGGATGCGGTGACCATCAACATGCAGGGCGGCTCGCCGCAGGGTTATAGCTGGAACCAGCCATGGAACTTCTCCGGCTTCGCCGCCGACGGCACCCCGCTGTCGGACACGCTCGGCCGGCTCGATCATGTGCTGGAGGCCGCCGATGCCGCGGGAATGGCGGTGATCCTCGGCGTGTTCTACGGCGCGGCGGCGCGACGGCTGGTCGGCGAGGCGGCAATCATCCGCGCGCTCGATGCCACCATCGCGCATGTGATGGCGGGCGGCTGGCGCAATGTGCTGCTGGAGATCGGCAATGAGATCGACAACCGCGCCTTCACCCATGACATCATCCGCCCCGCCCGTTGCGCGGAGCTGATCACGAGGGTGCGCGAGGCGAGCTGGGGGCGGCTCAAGGTCAGCACCAGTTTCAACGGCGGCGTGGTGCCATCGGCCGAGATCATCGGGGTGAGCGATTTCGTGCTGTTGCACGGCAACAACGTCGAGCACCCCGCGCGGATCGTCGAGATGGTGGAGGCGGTGCGGGCTTCGACCGGCTATCACGGCCAGCCGATCCTGTTCAACGAGGACGACCACTACGGCTTCGAGGCCGACGACAACAACATGCTGGCTTCGGTAAGGTCGCGCGCGGGCTGGGGGTATTTCGACTATCGGCGCATCCGCGAGGGCTTCGCGGAAGGCTACCAGAGCCTGCCGGTCGATTGGGGCATTCGCTCGGAGCGCAAGCTGGGATTTTTCCGCCTGCTGGCGGAGGTGACGGGCAACAGGGGGCCGGAATGATCGACGAGGCGATACTGGCGACGGCCGAGGCGCTGCTCGCGCAATGCCGCGCGGCGGGCGTGATGGTGGCCACCGCGGAGAGTTGCACGGGCGGGCTGATCGCCGCCACGCTGACGGCGATTGCCGGGAGTTCCGACGTGGTGGAGCGCGGATTCGTCACCTACTCCAACGAGGCCAAGGC
>CAIYPH010000472.1 GCA_903928045.1 uncultured Rhodospirillales bacterium | reverse complement strand
CGGCGCTGCCGACGCCGTTGAGGAGGAGGATGGTGATCATGAGAAGGAAGCAAGCGCTTCTTTTTTGAAAAAAAGAAGCAAAATACTTTTATCCGCTTGGTTCGAGGCTGCCCGGAGAGGCTCCGCCGCACATGACAAAAAGTTTTTTGGTTCTTTTTTTTCAAAAAAGAACTGCTTTCTTCCTTACAAATGATCGGCGAAATGCCCGGCGACGGCGGCGTATACCCGCAGCCGATGGTCGGGCCGGATGAAGCCGTGGCCGGCATAGGTGAACTTCTCGTAGCGCACCCGCTTCTGCCGCTGTTCCATGGCGTCGACGAACTGGTCGCTCTCGTGCATGGGCACGCGGGGGTCGCGGTCGCCGTGCAGGACGAGCAGGGGCGCCACCACGTTGCCGACGTGATGGATCGGCGAGATGCGCTGGAACAGCTCGGAATCGGTCTCCGGGAAGCCGTATTCGCGGGCCCGGTGGTCACGCCGCCAGGGGCCGGTGCGCTCCAGCAGGGTCACGAAGTCGGCGATGCCGTAGTAGTTCACCGCGGCCTTCCACAACTCGGGCTGCAGAGTCACCGCCGCCAGCACGATCCAGCCGCCATAGGACTGGCCCATGATGCCGATGCGTTCGGCGTCGATTTCCAGCCGATCGGCCAGCCAGGCGCGGCCGGCGGCGAGGTCCTCCATCACGTCCGGCCGCTTATCCACCTCGTCGGCGACCAGGAAATCGCGGCCATAGCCGGTGCTGCCGCGGATATTGGGCATCATCACCGCGAAGCCCTGGTCGAGCAGCATCTGCATGTCGGTGCGGAAATTGGCGCGGGTCTGCGAGGCCGGGCCGCCATGCACCCAAACGACGGCGGGGTAGCCGGAAGCCGGCTTGGGCGAGCGGGGCAGGGCGTACCAGCCCTGGATCTTCGCGCCGTCGAAGCTGGTCCATTCCACCAGATTGAAGGGCACGGGGTCCCCGGGCGCCACGCCGCTGCCGGCGAAGGGGTCGGGCAGCCCGAGGGGGCGTGCAGTGCCGTTCTCCCACAGCCATAGGCCGGAGGGGACGGTGGTGCCCTGGGCGGTGAAGGCGAGGCGGGCGGAATCGGGCGCCCAGGCGAGCTCGGTGACGATGCCGGCGGGCAGGCCGAGCACCTCGGCGCGATCGGCGCCGAGCGGGCCGACGCGCAGCACGGCGTAGCCGCGGTCATTCTCGATGGTGGCGAGCAGCTTGCCGTCGGGCGAGAGCGCCCAGGCCTCGACTTCCCGTCCTTCGGGGGCGAACACCTCCGCCACCGCGCCGCTTGCCGGATCTAGCCGGCACAGGCGCATCCAGTCCGCGCCGAGGTCGGTGATGGTCATCAGGCTGCCATCGCCGGTGAAGCGGGTGCCGGAATAGCGCGCCTCGCTGGCATTGGGGATGCGGGTGGCCGCCCCGGTGGCGGCATCGAGCAGCCAGAGCCGCTGATCGATCGAGGAATGGTCCTCCAGCACCACCAGCGTGGACCCGTCGCTTTTCCAGTTGGTGACGGCGACGATGCCCGGCCCCTCGAACAGCCGGACGATGCCGCCGGAGTTGAGATCGAGCAGGCAGACGTCGTGATAGCGCTCGTCGCGGTCATTGCGGGCCAGCGCGATGCGGGCGCCATCGGGCGACCAGGCGCCGAAATCATTGATCACCGCCGGGCTGTCGGTCAGCGCGCGGGGTGCCGCGCCGGGCTCCAGCAGCCAGAATTGCTGGCGCTCGTCGCCGCCGGCGTCGATGCCCCAGATCAGCCGCTCATCGGTGGGCGAGCGGCGCAGGAAGGCGACCTTCTCGTCATGGAAGCTCAACTGGCGAGCATTGCCGCCATCGGCGTCCATCGCCCAGACCTGCGGCAGGCCGACGCCGCGGAGATGATAGATCGTGCCGCCGTCCTTCGAGAAGACGGCGGTGCTGGCGGCGGTGATCCGCGTCCAGGCGGTGGCATCACGCGGCATTACAGGGCTCCTTCGGCGACAACGCGCAGCGCTTCCATGGTGGCGCCGGTCAGCACGAGGGTGCCGACCTTGTTTTCTTTGGCAATTGCCTTCCAGTCCGCCAGCCGCCCCTTGATGCGGTCGGGCGAGCCAATCAGCGAGATCTGGTCGATCAGCGCGTTCGGCACCTCGGCCGCGGCGGCCTTCTTGTCGCCGGCGAGGTAGAGGTCCTGGATTTTCAGCGCCGCCTCCTCGAAGCCGAGGCGGATGGCGTAGTCGGTGTAGAAATTCTTCCCGCGCGCCCCCATACCGCCGATGTAGAGCGCCAATTCCGGGCGAATCGCATCGCGGCAGGCATCGAGATCGCCGACGCGGACTTTCACATGCGGCGCGATGTCAAACGCTGATAGGTCGGATTTGCCCGCCTTGGCCATGCCCTCCAGCGTCGGCTTCACGATCGCGTCCGCGCCTTCGGGGGACATGAAGATCGGGATATTGCCGTCGGCGATCTCGCCCGCCAGCCGCAGCCCGGCGGGCATGATGGAGGCGGTGTAGAACTTCATGCCGGGCTGGCCGTGCACGATGCTCTTCAGCGGCTTGCCGAGCCCGGAGGCGCCGGGGCCGGCATAGGGGATCTGGTAGTGCTCGCCCTGATGGGTCAGTGGCTGCTCGCGGGCGACCACTTTGCGGATGATGGAGATGTATTCCCGCGTGCGGGTCAGCGGCTTGCCGTAGGGCTGGCCGTGCCACCCCTCGATCACCTGCGGGCCAGACGGGCCGATGCCACAGAGGAAGCGGTTGCCGGAGAGGCCCTGCAGCGTCAGCGCCGTCATCGCCACGCAGGTGGGCGTGCGGGCGGACATCTGCATGATGCCGGTGCCGGCCTTGATCTTGGTGGTGCGGGCGAGCACCCAGGTGATCGGGGTGACGGCATCGGTGCCATAGGCCTCGCCGGACCACACCGCGTCATAGCCGAGGCGTTCGGCCTCGAGGATGAGATCCATGTCGATCCGCGGCGTGTTGCCGCCGGTACCGATGGTGAGGCCTAGCTTCATGTCGCGCTCCCTATGCTTCGGCCGGCACGATGCGGCGAGGGGAAAGCGAGGTCAAGAAAGAGGAAGGAAGCGCTTCTTTTTGAAAAAAGAAGCAAAAATTATTTCATCCGTTTGCCGCGTGCATTCCTGGGAGAGCAGCCAGCAAACGAATAGAAGTTTTTTGGTTCTTTTTTTCAAAAAAGAACAACCTTCCTCTCTTTGGCTGACAGTGCCAACCCATCCAGCACTTGCGCCTGCCGCAACGACCAGTCCAACCCGAAATCCAACCCAGGTTCGCCCGCCACCATGCGGGCGAAATGGCTGACCATGCGGCCATAGGGGTCAATCGCCGGGAAGCGCTCGGCGGTGTCGCCGTGGAAGATGCGGGTTTCCTTGCCCTTGGTGGAGAAGGGCCAGTCCAGCAGGATCTTGCCGTCGGTGCCGACGAGTTCGAGGTGCTGGGTGCGGGTTGAGATGAAGGAGCAGGTGAACTGCGCCGGCGCGCCCGCGAAATCGAGTTGGCCGGAGAGCGCGGCGTCGACGTCGCCTTGCATGGTCGCCAGCGCGCTGGCCGAGGTGGGTTCGCCGGCGAGCAGGCGCATCAGGCTCACGCAATAGGTGCCGAGATCGAGAAGGGCGCCGCCGCCCATGCTGGCGTGCCAGCGGAAATCCCAGTCCTCCGCCAGGGTGTTGCCGAAACTCGCCTGCATGGTCAGCAGCCGGCCGATGGCGCCGCCATCGAGCAGCGCGCGCAGGCGGATGAGCTGGGGGTGGTGGATGTGGCAGAACGCCTCCATGGCGCGCATGCCGGAGGCGGCCTCGGCCTCCAGCATGGCGGAGACTTCCGCGGCGTTCAGCGCCAGGGGCTTTTCGCACAGCACGTGCTTGCCGGCGGCGAGTGCTCGCAGCGTCCAGGGCAGATGCGCGTCATTGGGGAGCGCGTTGTAGATGGCGTCGATCGCGGGGTCATCGATCAGCGCTGCGTAGTCGCCGTAATGGCGGCGGGCGCCGAAGGCGTAGGCGAAGTCTTCGGCGCGGGCGGCATCGCGGGCGGCGACGGCGTCGAGCCGGTGGCCGCAATCGAGCACCGCCGGCGCCACGGCGCGGCGACCGATGCGGGACGCGCCGAGGAAGCCCCAGCGGATCACGCCGTTTTCCTTGAGGCGCGCGCCGCCTTGATGGTGGCGCGGACCAGATCGGGGTCGGTGCCCAGTCGGAGGAACTCGCGGGAGAGCGGGGTGGCGCCCATGGCGAGACGGTTGTTGCGGTATGTCATGCCGCTCTCAAGGTCGGTCTGCGCGGAGAAATGCAGCTCGGTGAGCCCCGCGCCGGCGCGGACCTTGCCGATGGTGTCGGGCCGCAGGGCGCCGCAGCCCATGATGATGATGCGTCCATCGGCCTGTTCGACCAGGGATTTCAGCAGCTTGAGCCCCTGGATGCCGCTCGGCGCCTGGCCGGAGGTGAGCACACGGGTGACGCCGCAGCGGATCAGCGCCTCCAAGGCCTCGGCGGGGTCCGCCGTCATGTCGAAGGCGCGGTGGAAGGTGGCTTCGGCGGGGCTGGCGCGCTCGGCGAGGCGGGCGGTGCGCGCCTCGTCCACCGTGCCGTCGGGGTTGAGGCAGCCGAACACCACGCATGCCGCCCCCTCGTCGCGGAAGCGGGCGACGTCATCCAGCATCGAGGCGAATTCGCGCTCGGAGTAGAGGAAATCCCCCCCGCGCGGCCGCACCATCACGGCGACGGGGATGCTGACGGCGGCAAGCGTGGCGCGGAGCGTGCCGAGGCTGGGGGTGAGCCCGCCCTCCAGCAAACTGGCGCAGAGTTCGACACGATCGGCGCCGGCTTCGGCCGCGGTCACCGCGCCATCGACGCCTTCGACGCAGAGTTCGATCAGCGGGGTCATGATGCGCGCTCCGACAAACGGGCTTTGGGGGTAAAGGCGAAATCGCGGTCCCAGGGGTAGACGGGGCGGGGCACGCGGGTGATGGGCAGGCGTTCCAGCTCGGCATCCACCACGCCGCCGGTGAGGGCCATGATGCCGGGATTGGCGATAGCCGCGAGGTCCGGCATGAGGTAGCCGAGCTTCACCACCAGCACTTTGAAGGATGCGGGGTCGAGCCCCAGCGGCACGTAATCCTCGGCGTTGTAGTAGGGGCGGCGGCGGGCGGCGAGGACGATGGTATTGCCGGCGGCGGTGATCACCGCCTGGCGCTCGGGGCCTTCGCCGACCACACGCTGCACAATGGCGCGCAGTGTCACGCGCGGGCTGCCCGCGGGGTTGAGGGCGCCGCCGATGCTGAGGTCGAGCGTGGCGCCCTCGCCGGCGGCGTAGCAGGCGATGATCGCCGGAGGGTCGGTGATGGCGGCGAACAGCACGCCGGTCATGCCGCGTTGCAGCACCGCCTCCAGCACCTCGGCGCGATCGGCGACGCCGCCGGCGGTGGGGTTGTCGCCGGAATCGGAGATCACCACGGGGTTTGTGGGGCTGGCGGCGGCGATGTCGAGGCAGGTGGCGAGGGAATGCACGTGCGGACCGAAGCCGAAGCCGTTGCGGGCGGCCCAGTCGGCGGCGGCGATCGCCTCGGCAGCGGCGCTGGCGGCGGCGCGATCCGTGCCGGTGACCACGGCGGCGGCGGTGCAGCGCGGCTCGTCGGCCCAGGCGAAGCCGATCATCAAATTGGCATCGAGCACGCCCGGCCGTGCATCGATGTGCGGCAGCGCGGCGTAGAGCGTGGCGGCGGGCTCGGCGGTGGTCGGCGTGCGCTCGCCTGACAGCAGCACCGGCACCGGGGCCCAGGCGATGATCGGGCGGATGCCGGTGGCGATGGCGTCCAACAGCATGCGCACGGCGCGGGACTTGGTTTCGTCCACATCGATATGCGGCGCGGTGCGGTAGGCGGCGAAGATATCCAGCCCGTCGATCACGCGCTGGCTGACATTGCCGTGCAGGTCGTAGCTCGCGGCGATGGGGCAGTCCGGCCCCACCACGTCGCGGGCGGCGGCGATGAAGTCGCCCTCGGCGTCATCCATGCCCTGCACATAGGCGGCGCCGTGCATGGCGAGATAGAGCCCGTCGAGCGGCAGGGCGGCGCGCAGCCGGTCGAGGAATTCGACCTTGAATTCGGCGTAGGCGGCAGCGGCCACCGGCCCGCCGGGGACGGAGCGGCAATGCAGCGTCGGCAGCCACTCTGCCTCGAAGCTGGGGAGCATGGCGAATTCCGGGTGGGCTAGGATCTCCTCGCCGCGCAACTGGCGGAAATCGGCAGCCTCGATCAGTACCGGGCTCCAGGTGGTGCACTCCGTATGGAACCCGCCGACGGCAATGCGCGGCCTCATTCGGCGAGGCCCGCCACCGCGACGATGGTGGCGAGCGAGGCCGTCATGCCGCGAATGGCGGGCTCGGGCGCCATGTCGATCCATTCGTCGAGCGAATGGGCGCGGCCGCTGCTGCCGCCGGAGCCGATGCGGATGGCGGGGATGCCGAGGCTCATCGGGATATTGGCGTCGGTGGAGGAGAACTCATGCGCGGGGGCGAAGCCCTGGGCGTGGTAGGCGGCGGTGGCGAAGCGCACCAGCTCGCTGTCCATGTCGGTCGCGCCGGCCGGGCGGTCGCCCACCAGGGTGAGCTCGGCGGTGATCTCGCCGGCGCGGGTGGAGCGGGCGTTGTTTTCGGTCGCCACCGCCTCGGCGACGATGGATTTGAAGCGGGCCTCGAGCCGGGCGAGTTCGGTCGCGTCCTGCGAGCGCATGTCGACGTCCATGAACACCTCGTTGGGGATGGAGTTGATGGAGGTGCCGCCGCCGGTGACGCTGACGGCGTAGGTGGTGCGCGGCTTGGCTGGCACCTGTGTCTTGGCGAACTCGGTCATCGCCTGGGCCATCGCATACATCGGGTTGACCAGGCCGAAGGCGCCGAAGCTGTGGCCGCCGGGGCCGCGGAAGGTGACGCGGTAGCGCTTGGAGCCGATGCCGCCGACCGCGATGTTGGTCATGTCTGGGCTGTCGACGGTGATGAAGTTCTTGATGCGGTCGCGGTATTTACCCTTGGTGAAGAGGTGGCGCACGCCGCGCAAATCGCCCAGCCCCTCCTCGCCGACATCGCCGACGAAGAGGATGTCACTCGAGGTCTTGATCCCGGCGCCATCGAGGGCGCGGATGAAGCCGAGCAGCACGGCGAGGCTGCGGGTGTCATCGCCGATGCCGGGGGCGAAGAGCTTGGTGCCTTCGCGCTTCACTTTCACGTCGGTGCCGGCGGGGAAAACGGTGTCGAGATGGGCGGCGACCACCAGGAGGGGGCCGTTCCCGGTGCCGCGCCTGAGGCCCATGACGTTGCCGATCTCGTCGGTTTCGACGTCTTCCAGCCGGTGGGCGGCCAGCATCTCGCGATAGGCGGCGGCGCGGATTTCTTCGCCGAAGGGGGGCGAGGGGATTTCGGTGAGGGTGATGCCGTCCTCCACGATGCGCTCATGCTCGGCGGCGAGCGTGGCGGCGGCCGCCTGGAAGGCGGGATTGGCGAGGAGGGTGGCGATGCGGTCGGTGGACATGGGCGCGGTTCCGTCGGTTTCGCGCCAGCCTGCCGCCGGGTGGGGCGGGATGTCCAGTTGCTTGACAGCGGGATGGGGTGGACGGATCATTCGTATACAAACAAATGCGGATGCGCCGATGGGCCTTTATCTCCGTCCCGCCACGCTGGAGGACACGCTCGCCGCATTGGGCGCGCGGCGCTGGACCGTGCTGGCTGGCGCGACCGACCATTTCCCGGCGCGCGGAGAGACCCCTCCGGATGAGGATATTCTCGATATTTCGGCCATGCCCCGGGCGATCACGCGGGAGGGGGAGGGGTGGCACATCCCGTGCGGTGCCACCTGGGCGGATGTGATGGCGGCCGATCTGCCGCCGGCCTTCGACGCGCTGAAGCAGGCGGCTGGGCAGGTAGGTGGGCGGCAGGTGCAGAACATGGGCACGCTGGCCGGCAATCTCTGCAATGCGAGCCCGGCGGCTGATGGCGTTCCCTGCCTGCTGGCGATGCAGGCAGAGGTGGCGATCGCCGGGCCGCGTGGGGTGCGGCGGCTGGATGTGGCGGATTTCGTGCTCGGCCCCCGCCGCACGGCGTTGGCGGCGGATGAGATCGTGACCGGGTTGCACATCCCGGCGCCCTCCGGACGGCGTTCCGCCTTCGTCAAACTCGGTGCGCGGCGCTTCCTGGTGATTTCCATCGCCATGGCGGCGGTGTCGCTGGATATCGCGGGTGGCGTGGTCACCGCCGCAAGGGTGGCGCTCGGCGCCTGCGGGCCGGTGGCGGTGCGGCTGCCGGAGGTGGAGGCGGCGTTGGTTGGATATGCGCCGGATCCTGGACGGGTGCAGCAGGCGCAGTTCGCCGGGTTGGCGCCGATCGACGATATCCGCGCGACGGCGGCGTATCGGCGGGAGGCGGCCGTGGAGTTGGTCCGCCGTGCCGTGGGGGAATTGGCATGATCGGCTTCACCCTCAACGGCCATCCCGTCACCGTCGCGGTGCCGCCGGCGACGCGGCTGGCGGACGTGCTGCGCGACACGCTCGGCCTCACCGGCACCAAGATCGGCTGCAACGCCGGGGATTGCGGTGCATGCACCGTGCTGCTCGATGGCGCCCAGGTCTGCGCCTGCCTGGTGCCGGCCGGGCGGGTGTCGGGCAGCGCGGTGGTGACGGTGGAGGGGCTGACGAACGCCGATCTGCGCGAAAGCTTCCTCCGCCACGGCGCCGCCCAGTGCGGGATCTGCACGCCGGGGATGCTGATGGCGGCCGAGGACCTGCTCGCCCGGGTGCCGTCACCAGATGCGGCTGAGGTGGAGACCGCGTTGGGCGGGGTGCTGTGCCGCTGCACCGGGTATCGCGCCATCATCGATGCGGTGCTCGACGTCGGCGCCGAGAACAGCCGCATCACCGGTGGAGTGGGGGCGGCGATACGGCGGGTGGATGGGGTGGCGAAGGTGACCGGGGCCGAGCGCTTCGGCGCCGATGCCTTGCCGGAGGGGACGTTCCTGACGCTGCGCGCCATTCGCAGCCCGCATGCCCATGCG
>CAIYPH010000471.1 GCA_903928045.1 uncultured Rhodospirillales bacterium | reverse complement strand
GTCACGCCCCTCGATTGAACCGGGTCAAACCGGCTCAGACGCGGATGTAGCTCAGTTGGTTAGAGCGCCGGCCTGTCACGCCGGAGGTCGCGGGTTCGAGCCCCGTCACTCGCGCCAGCAGCTACTCCTAATAAAGCAGAGGTTTACCTCCGTCGCCCTATGGCGGCGGAGCGATGATGCGGCTAATGTCCGGCCGCGCTGCGGTGCGGAATCGTGCCTGCGGCGGTAGGAAAGAGGAACGGCGAATGGCGACCCTGCTGGCTGAGTACTTCCCCATCCTGGTGTTCCTGGGAATCGCCGGGGGAATCGCCCTCGCCATGGTTGGCGCGTCCTTGCTGATCGCGCGACAGAAGCCCTATGCGGAAAAGCTCACGGCCTATGAGTGCGGGTTCGAGGCGTTCGATGACGCCCGCCGCCGGTTCGACGTGCGGTTCTACCTGGTGGCCATCCTCTTCATCATCTTCGATCTCGAAGTCGCCTTCCTGTTCCCCTGGGCGGTGAGCCTGGCGGATATCGGCGTTTTCGGCTTCCTCTCGATGCTCGGCTTCCTCGGCGTGCTCACGGTGGGGTTCATCTACGAATGGTGCAAAGGCGCCCTGGAATGGGAGTAGTCTGATGAGCGACGTGGCCATGCGCACGAACGCGACCGCGCTGCCGCCGGGCGCGGCACAGGACGCGGTGATCCGCGCGGTGACCGGCGAAATCCAGGACAAGGGCTTCGTCGTCGCCAATATCGACAAGCTGGTGAACTGGGCGCGCACTGGCAGCCTGTGGCCGATGACCTTCGGCCTGGCGTGCTGCGCGGTGGAGATGATCCACGCCTATATGCCGCGCTACGACCTTGATCGCCTCGGCATCATCCCGCGCGCCTCGCCGCGCCAGTCTGACGTGATGATCGTCGCCGGCACGCTGACCAACAAGATGGCCCCCGCGCTCCGCAAGGTCTACGACCAGATGCCGGAGCCGCGTTGGGTGATCTCCATGGGCAGCTGCGCCAATGGCGGCGGCTATTAGCAGTATAGCTATGCGGTGGTGCGCGGCTGCGATCGCGTGGTGCCGGTCGATGTCTACGTGCCGGGCTGTCCGCCGACCGCCGAGGCGCTGGTGTACGGGATCATGCAATTGCAGAAGAAGATCCGCCGGACGGGGACCATCCTCCGTGGCTGAGCAGGAAGCAGCGGCCGAGGCCGCACCGGCGCCGACCGCCACCGAAGTGCTGGCCGCCGCGATCGCCGCCCTGCCGGGCGTGACCGCGGTTGCCATCGAGAAGGGCGAGATCGTCGCCCATGCCGGCCGCGACGGGCTCGTCGGGCTGATGACGGCGCTGCGCGACACTGCCGGAATGCAATTCGAGCAGGTGATGGATGTCTGCGGCGTCGATTGGCCCGAGCGGGCCGACCGGTTTGACGTGGTCTACAACCTGCTCTCGGTGTCGCTGAACCAGCGCGCCCGGGTGATCGTCACCACCGATGCCGTAACACCGGTTCCCTCCGTGCACGGCGTCTGGCCGGTCGCGACCTGGTGGGAGCGCGAGGCGTGGGATTTGTTCGGGATCATCTTCTCGGGCCAGCCCGACCTGCGGCGCATCCTCACCGATTACGGCTTCGAGGGGCATCCGCTGCGCAAGGACTTCCCGCTGACCGGGTATGTCGAGGTGCGCTACGACGAGGACCGCAAGTCGGTCGTCTATGAGCCGGTGAAGCTGGTGCAGGATTTCCGCAACTTCGATTTCCTCTCGCCATGGGAGGCGATGACCTCGCTGCCCGGCGACGACAAGGCGCACGGGGGTGCGAAGCCGTGAGCGACGCCGTGGAAAAGACGACCAAGACGGTCGAGATCGACAGCCACTCGATCAATTTTGGCCCGCAGCATCCGGCCGCGCATGGCGTGCTGCGGCTGATCTTGGAGATGGATGGCGAGGTGGTGGAGCGCGCCGATCCGCATATCGGCCTGCTGCATCGCGGCACCGAGAAGCTGATCGAGTACAAGAGCTACATCCAGGCGCTGCCCTATTTCGACCGCCTCGACTATGTGAGCCCGATGAGCCAGGAGCACGCCTTCGCGCTGGCCACCGAGAAGCTGCTGGGCATCGAGGTGCCGGAGCGGGCCAAGTGGATTCGCACGCTGTTCAGCGAAATCACCCGCGTTCTCAACCATTTGCTGAACCTCACGACCTACGCGCTCGACGTCGGCGCCATCACCCCCTCGCTGTGGGCCTTCGAGGAACGCGAGAAGCTGATGGAGTTCCACGAGGCGGCTTCGGGTGCGCGTTTGCATGCCAACTATTTTCGTCCGGGGGGCGTATCGAAAGATCTCCCTGCGGGCCTGATGGACAAGATCGCGGCATGGGCCGAAACGTTCCCGAAATTTATCGATGACCTTGAAGGCCTGCTGACCAACAATCGCATCTGGAAACAGCGCACCGTCGATATCGGCGTGTTCTCCGCCGAACAGGCATTGGCCTGGGGCTTCAGCGGCCCGCCGTTGCGCGCATCCGGCGTGCCATGGGATCTGCGCCGCTCGCAGCCGTACGACAAATACGCCGAGGTCGATTTTCAGATTCCCGTAGGCCGCAACGGC
>CAIYPH010000470.1 GCA_903928045.1 uncultured Rhodospirillales bacterium | reverse complement strand
GCTTCTTTTTTGAAAAAAAGAAGCAAAAAACTTTTATTTACTCGGTGCGTACCGCTTGCCGCCGGCGGAGCCGTGTGATGAGCGGATATAACGCTCCGAAATAGGAATTTAACTGTAAATAACGATCAAATACCTTGATTCGTGGCGCACAATCATCTATATTCCGAGGTCTCAATCCAGGAGACCTCATGCCAGCCCCGACCCGATCCATCCAGGACGCCGCGTCCGCCATCGCGCAAGCGATCGGCGCGATTCTGCGTGCCATGTTGGATGCGGTGTTCGGCGATATCTCCGGCCTCGCTCCGCGCCACCCGATCGTCCGCGCCCATGCGCGAGCCGTCCGCCATATCGAGCGCTACGTCGCCGCCCTCGCCGTCGCGCTTGCCACGCCCGCAGCGGCTGCGAGCGACGACGCCCCCCTCACGCCCGCGCCGCGCCCGGACTCCGTCCTCCCCCTGTCCCGCCCCGCGGAACGCGCCCCCGTTCTCACCCGGCCATTGTCCAGCCCCCACCACGCCCTGCTCCGACGCCAGCAATCCCGCGCCCCACCCCAATACACCCTAAGAAGCACCTCATTTTCGCGCGCCCATTTTGTTCCGATATCGTAATAAAAAGCTGATAATCCACTGACCCAAAACGAATAAAAGTTTTTTGCTTCTTTTTTCCCAAAAAAGAAGCGCTTCCTTCCCCTCTTGCCGCCGTACGTAATGTTATATTATAACATACCGCACCATGCGCCATCTCCTCCTCGCTTTCCTGCTCCTCCTCCCCCAGGCCGCCCGCGCCGACACCCCCGTCACCGTGCTGGCCTCGTTCTCGGTGATCGCCGACATCGCCCGCCAGATCGGCGGCCCGAACGTGTCCGTCACCTCCCTGGTCGGCCCCAACCAGGACCTCCACGCCTTCGAGCCCCGCCCCTCCGATGCCCGGGCCATCGCCGGCTCAGATCTGGTCATCCTCAACGGCCTGGGCATTGAGGGCTGGATCGCCCGCATGCAGGGCGCCGCCAAACCTCGCCGCCCCCCGGTCATCGCCACCACGGGCGTCAAACCCCGCACCATGACCGAGGACGGCAAGACCGTCACCGACCCCCACGCCTGGCAGGATGTCCGCAACGCCGCGCTCTACGCCGCCAACATCCGCGACGCCCTGGTCCAGGCCGACCCAGCCCATGCCGCCGCCTACCAGGCGGCCACCACCGCCTACATCGCCCGGCTCGTGGCGCTCGATGCCGAAACCCGCACCGCCTTCGCCGCCATCCCTCGCGACCGCCGCCGCGTGGTGACCAGCCATGACGCGCTGGGCTATTTCGGCGCCGCCTACGGGATCGACTTCCGCGCCCCCTTGGGCATGTCGACGGAAATCGAACCCTCCGCCAAGGAACTCGCGAGCCTCATCCGCCAGATCCGCCGCGACAACATCCGCGCCTTGTTCCTGGAAAACGTCGGGCGGGACGTATTGCTGGAGCAGGTCTCCCGCGAAACCAAGGTCCGCATCGGCGGCCAGCTATTCTCCGACGCCCTCTCCCCGCCGGACGGCCCCGCCGGCACCTATATCGACATGATCCGCCACAACACCGCCGCCCTCCTCGCCGCCCTGCGTTGACCTGCCATGCCCCGGGATGACTGGTCCGCGCCGGTAATCCGGGGCAAACCCGGCGCCCCGCAGACCGAGGGAGTGGAAACCATGGATACGATCACCTACTGGCAGGGCGCCTGGCATGACGGCAGCCCCAACGTCATGGGCCCGCGCGACCACGCCTTCTGGCTCGGCTCGATCATTTTCGACGGCGGCCGCGCCTTCGGTGGCCTCGGCCCCGATCTCGACCTCCACGCCGCCCGCGCCGTCCGCTCCGCCCACGCCCTCGGCCTCAAGCCCTCGATGACCGCCGAGCAGATCCACACCCTCATGCTCGAGGGGATCCGCAAATTCCCCGCCGACGCCGAGCTCTACGTCCGCCCGATGTTCTGGGCCACCAAGGGCGGCAAGGGGCCGATCTCGATCGACGGCGACAGCGTCGCCTTCCTGCTCTGCATCTACGTCTCCCCGATGCCGAAAGGCGGCGGATTGACCCTCGGCCTCTGCCGCTCCATCCGCCGCCCGACGCCGGAGAGCGCGCCGACCGACGCGAAAGCCTCCTGCCTCTACCCCAACTCCGCCCGCGGGGTCGCCGAGATGCTGGAGCGCGGGTTCACCAATGGTGTCGTGCTCGATGCACTGGGGAACGTCTCCGAGACCTGCTCCTCCAACATCTTCCTCGGGATTGGCGGCAAGGTCGTCACCCCCGTCCCCAACGGCACCTTCCTCGCCGGCATCACCCGCTACCGCACCATCCAGCTCCTTCGCGAGGCCGGGGTGACGGTGGAGGAGCGCACCGTGAAGCCGCATGAGCTCGATACCGCGGACGAGCTGTTCACCACCGGGAATGCCGGCAAGGTGCAGCCGGTCACCCGCTATGAGAGCCGCGACCTGCAGCCCGGCCCGTTCAGCCGCCTCGCCAATGACCTCTATATGCAATACGCCGCCAATTGCCGGGTGATCTGAACACCGGGTTTGAAGCGGCGCCGCGGACCGCGTAGTCTGCCGGCTTCCACGGGGAGGCCGGCATGAACACGCTGCGAGGCAATCAGGGGCCGCGGTATCGCCACACCCCCGGCGAGTCCGCGGCCTACGAGACCATCCGGGTCGAGAAACTCACGCCCATCATCGGCGCCGAAATCACCGGCGTCGATCTCGCCGATCTCTCCAACCGTCAGTTCGACGAGGTGCACCGCGCACTCGCCGAGAACGCGGTGATCTTCTTCCGCGACCAACGCCTGACCCCCCGCCAGCACCTCGATTTCGGCCGCCGCTTCGGCGAACTGCACATCCACCCCGCCGCCCCCCACGAGGCGGGCGAGCCGGCGCTGATGAAAATCTACGCCGACGCCAACTCGCCGCGCGCCAACGGCGAGGGCTGGCACAGCGACGTCTCCTGCGACGAACTGCCCCCGATGGGCAGCGTGCTCTACATCAAGCAATGCCCGCCCCACGGCGGCGACACGCTGTTCGCCTCGATGTACGCCGCCTGGGAGGCGCTGTCCGATCGTATGAAGACCTATCTCGACGGCATGGTCGCGGTGCATGACGGCGAGGAAGTCTATCGCGGCACCTACGCCAATTTTGGCGTGCAGGACCGGCCGAGCTACCCCAAGGCCGAGCACCCCGTGGCACGCACCCATCCCGTCACCGGCCGCAAGGCGCTCTACGTCAACCGCGGCTTTACCCGCCGCCTGCTCGGCGTGCCGCGCGACGAAAGCGAGGCGGTGCTGCGCTATTTGTTCGAGCACGCGGAGAACCCGCTGTTCCAGTGCCGCTTCCGCTGGACCGAAAACACGGTGGCCTTCTGGGATAATCGCTGCACCCAGCACCGCGCGATGTGGGACTACTGGCCGCACACCCGCAGCGGCAACCGGGTGACCATCCTGGGAGAACGACCCGTCTGAGCCTGCCATAATCGTGAAGGGAAAACGGCCATGAAGGTCGGAATGTCAATGAACATGCTCACCAAGCCCGGGCGCTCCGACGCCTCGGTGCTGGCCGACCATCTCGCCCTCGGCGCCCTGGCGGAGCCGCTCGGCTTCGACTCGCTGTTCGCCCTCGAACACCATTTCACCGGCTACGCCATGTCGCCCGATCCGGTGCAACTGCTGAGCTATTTCGCGGGGATGACCAGGCGCATCACGCTCGGCACCTCGGTGATCGTGCTGCCCTGGCACGACCCCATCCGGGTCGCCGAGCAGATCGCGCTGCTCGACATCCTCTGCGGCGGGCGCTGCCTGTTCGGCTTCGGACGCGGGGCGGCGAGCGTGGAATATGCCGGCTTCCGCGTCCCCATGGACGAGGCCCGCGCCCGCTTCGTCGAGTCCGCCAAGATCGTCACTATGGCACTCGCCGAGGAAAGCTTCGAATACAAGGGCGAATTCTTCGACATCCCCCGCATGTCGATCCGCCCGCGGCCGATCTCACACCCGGAACGCCGCTTCTTCGCCTCCTCGGTAAGCCCGGAATCGGCGGAGGTGATGGCCAGGCTCGGCTTCGGCATGCTGGTGATCATGCAGAACGAGTGGAACAAGGCCGCCGCCGACATCCACCGCCATCGCGCCTTGGCCCGCGAAATGGGCCACACCCCGCGCCCGCCGGTGGTCTCCACCAATATCTCAATCGCCCCCACCCGCGCCGAGGCGCGCGATCGGGCGGCGACCTATCTCAGCCGCAAATGGGATTCAATCGACGCCCACTACAAATTCTCCGACGGCCATCTCGGCAGCGTGAAGGGCTACGAGTCCTACGGCGCGGTGGCCAAGACCTACTCCAAGCTGAAGGAGGAGACCCACCGCGCCAAGGCGACGGATTTCTACGTGTCCATCCAGATCTGCGGTACCCCCGAGGATTGCCTGGAACAGATCGCCGAGCTCACCCGCCTGACCGGGCTCGACCATCTCACGGCCGAGTTCTCATTCGGCGGCATGCCGGCCGAGGATGCGCAGGTCAATCTGCGCCTCTTCGCCGACCAGGTGATGCCGATCCTGCAGCGCGACCTTGCCTTCCGCGGTGGCGGGGAGCCCCAGGCGGTGATTGCCGAGGCGGCGGTGACCAAGACGAAGGATATTTTTGCGCCAGCTTAAGGAAGGAAGGTCTTCTTTTTCTGAAGAAAAAGAAGCAAAAAGACTTTTTATCCGTTTGGTGTGGAGCTG
>CAIYPH010000469.1 GCA_903928045.1 uncultured Rhodospirillales bacterium | reverse complement strand
GTACCGCTCCAGCGCCGCCGCCCGCCCCCCGTCATCCGCGGCCAGGAACGCCTCGCGCAGCCGTTCCGCCTCGTCGTCGCACGCCCAGCCCACGAAGTTCTTGCCCCCGCACGCCATGTCGGTCGCGATGTTCGTCAGCGGATGCGACATGATCACCCCCGGCGCCCCCGTCAGAAACAGGTTCCACAACTCCCGGTTGCGCAGCCGCTGCCCCGTGCTGCCCCAGTCCCCCCACATCATCTCCACGTTGAACCCGGCCCGCTTCAGCGCGTCATACGCCACCTCCGACATCTGCTTCAGCGTCGGAATTTCCGTCGTCGCCACGAACACCAGCTTTTCGCCCTTATACCCCGCCTCCGCCGCCAACTGCCGCGCTTTGGCGAAATCCTGACGGAACCCCTCGCCCCCCGCCGTGGTGCCGAAGGGAGCACCACAGATGAAATAGCTCGCGCAGGTCTTCCAGTACTCCGGCTCCCCCCAGCCGGCCGCCATCTCGTCTTCCTGGTTGATCGCGTAGGCCAGCGCGCGGCGCATCCTGGGGTCATTGAACGGCGGGATCGTCGCGTTCGGCCGCAGCATGTTCTGTGACATGATCGGCGCCAGTTTCACGATGCGAATGGCCTTGTTGCGCGCCAGCACCGGCACCTGGTCCAGCACCGGCCGCTCCAGCATGTCCACCTCCCCCGCCGTCAGCGCCGCCGCGGCGGTCGCGGCGTCGGGGATCACGTGCCACTCCACCCGATCCACCTTCACCAGCCGCGCCCCCGCCAGCCCATCCGGCTTTTCCGTACGCGGCACATAGTCCGGGTTGCGCGTCCACACCGCCCGATGCCCCACCACCCGCTCATCAGCGGCGAAGCGGAACGGGCCCGAGCCGATCGCGTTCTCCACCCGCGTGGTGATCGGCGCCCCATCCGCCCCCAGCGCGTCCTTCGCCCGCATCACCGCGGGAAACCGCGCCGGCGCCGCCGCGAGCGCAAACAACATCGCCGGGAACGGGCGTGACAACCGCCATTCGATCGTATCCGGCGCCACCAGCGCAATGCCCTGCGTCATCGTGCCCAGCCGCGCCCCCACCGAGTCCATCGCCATCCAGCGCCGCGCCGAAGCCGCCACATCCTCCGCCGTCACCGTCTCGCCACTATGGAACCGCAGCCCCGCCCGCAGCGTGAACCGCCACACCAGCCCATCCGCGGAAACCGACCACCGCTCCGCCATCATCGGCCGCGGCTCCAGCTTGGAATCCCAAGCAAACAGGCTCTCGTACATCATCTCGTCGGCGATCAGCGATATCCACGCCGTGCCGAACATCGGATCAATCACGGTCAGGTCGGACTGCGGCACCACCCGCAACACCTTCGTCTGCCCCCAGGCCGGCCCGGCCAGCAGCAGCAAAACGCCGATCAATCCTCGTATCATCGCACGCTCTCCCCCGGGCTGCGCCGCCACCATACCAAGCCCGCCCCCCGATCTCCCCGAAAAAATGCGCGACCAGGACGTTTTTATTATTGACATTATACGTCGCACACGCTAACTATACGGCCAACCCCAACAGAAGGCTCCCCCGATGTCCGCCGCCTCCCCCGCCCTCACCGCCTTCATGCAGGCCCTCCTGGGGATTCTGCGCGCAATGCTGGCGGACATGGCGGCCGACATCGCCCACCTCCCCCCGACCCACCGCGCCTGGCGCCAATACCGCGCCCTCCAGGCCACCATCATTGCCCTGGAAGCCACCCTGCGCACCCCCCAAGCCCCCGCACGCCGGCTCCCCGCCCGGATTCCGTCCGTACCGCCCCAGCCGCCGCGCGCCATCGCCCCAACGCCCGCCACGCCCCCACGCCCGGTCTCGCACGCCCTCTCCCGCGCCCCTCCATTCCGAAAATCCGGAATGGCCAGGTCGCCAAAGCACGCCTAATTTGTTACGATATCGAAACTAAACCGCCCACTCCGCCGGCAGCGTGGTCAACCCCCGCAGCGTGAAACTCCGCCGCCACTGCGGCGCCTCCTTCTCCGGTAAGGTCATCCCCGGCAAACGCCGCAACAACCCGCCAAACGCCTCCTGCGCCTCGATCCGCGTCAGTTGCGCCCCCAGGCAATGATGAATGCCCCCCCCCCGAACGACATCGGCCAGATCTCCTTGCGCGTGATGTCCAGCCGATCCGGCTCCACATACACCTCGGGGTCCCTATTCGCCGCCCCCAGGAAACACACCACGCTCTGCCCCGCCGGAATCGTCACCCCCGACAACTCCACCGCCGCATTGGTCGTCCGCCCCGTCAGCTGCACCGAGCTGTCATACCGCAGCAACTCCTCCATCGCGTTCGGGATCAGCGAAGGGTCGGCCTTCATCATCTCCCACTGCTCGGGATTACGATGCAAAGCCAGCAGCCCGTTGCCGATCAAATTGGCGGTGGTCTCATGCCCCGCCGCGAACAACAGCCCGACATTCGCCGTCAACTCCTCCGTCGTCAGCCGGTCCCCCGCCTCCTCCGCCTGCACCAGCTTGGTGATCAGATCATCCTTCGGCTCCCGCCGCCGCCGCTCGAACAGCGACTCGAAATACGCGTTGGTCGCCATCGTGTTGGCGTTCGCGATATCCAGCTCCTCCCGGCTCATCGGCACCGGATCGATCAACCGCCCATTCACCCGCGACTGCGCGAAGAACTGCTCATGGTCCTCCTCAGGGATCCCCAGCATGTCGCAAATCACGATGATCGGGAGCCGATGGGCAAAATCGCTGATCACATCCATCCGCCCCTGCCCCGCCACCCGGTCAATCAACTGGTCAACGATCGCCGCGATCCGCGGCCGCATCTCCTCCACCCGCCTGGCCGTGAACGCCTTCGTCACCAGCCCCCGCAACCGCGTATGGTCCGGCGGATCCAACACCAGCATCGTCCGCCCCAACGAAGCCCGCGCCGGCTCATTGATCGCCTCCGGACCGTAGGACCGGGTGATATTGCCCACATAGTCCTTGCCGAACCGCTTGTCCTTCAACACCAAAGCCGCATCCGCGTTCCGCGTCACGATCCACATCCCCAGCGGCGACTGCCACACCGGAACCATCGCCCGCAGCGTGTGATAAAACGGATAGGGGTCAGCGATGAAAGCGGGGTCAAGCGGGTTGAAGGCCAGGCTCGCGGACATGTTCTACCTTTCGGATGGTAACCCCAATCCTGCGCAGATAGGGACGGATTGCGCCAGCGCCAGTCCCGAGGCAGGCTGCCGCCAAGGATAAGGAGGAAACACCATGCCCATCATCCAGAACACCTCGCTCGCCCGCCTCCGCGCCGGCAAGCTCTCCCTCGGCTTCGGCGCCGGCGCG
>CAIYPH010000468.1 GCA_903928045.1 uncultured Rhodospirillales bacterium | reverse complement strand
GAAGCGCTTCTTTTTTGAAAAAAAGAAGCAAAAAACTTTTATTCCTTTGGTGTGTAACGCTCCAAACCATCCCGCGAGGGCAAGCCAACGGCAACAATGGAGTAAAAAGTTTTTTTGGTTCTTTTTGTTCACAAAAAGAACACCCTTACCGAACGACTCGCCGCATGCGCGGATCGAGCGCGTCGCGCAGGCCGTCGCCGAGGAGGTTGAGGCCGAGCACCAGCATGGCGATGGCGACGCCGGGCGATAGGGCGATCCAGGGGGCTTCGACCATGTTGTCGCGGCCGTCGGAGATGATGGAGCCGAGGGTGGGGCGTGGGGGCGGCGGGCCGACGCCGACGAAGCTGAGGACGGCTTCGGCGAGGATGGCGATGGCGAAGACGTAGGTTTGCTGCACCACCCAGGGGGCGGCGCAGGCGGGCAGGACGTGGCGGTAGAGCAGGCGGAAGGTGCGGGCGCCGACGGCGCGGGCGGCTTCGACGTAGTCCTGCGAGCGGGCGACGAGGACGGCGCCGCGCATGACGCGGGCGGTGCGCGGGGTGTAGGCGATGGCCAGCGCGATCACCACGGTGACTTCGCTGGGGCCGAGGGTGGCGGCGAGTGCGATGGCGAGGAGGAGGCCGGGGAAGGCCATCAGGCCGTCCATCACCCGCATCAGCCAGATGTCGACGCCGCGCCACCAGCCGGAAACCAGGCCGATGAAGCCGCCGGCGAGGCCGGAGACCAGGGCGACGACGAGGGCGATGCGCAGCGAGACCTGGGCGCCGAAGAGGATGCGGCTCAGCACGTCTCGCCCGTAGCGGTCGGTGCCGAGGAGGAAGACGTCGTCGGGCACGCCGAGGCGGTTGCGGTAGTTGTTTTTCACCGGATCGAAGGGGGCCAGCCAGTCGGCCCCGAGCGCGGCCAGCACGACGATGGCGACGAGGGCGAGGCCGATGGCGAAGTTGCGGCGGGCGAGCAGGGCTTTCATGCCTCCTCCCGCATGCGGGGATCGACCCAGAGGTAGAGCAGGTCGACCAGCAGGTTGACCGCGACGAAGATGAAGGTGGTGAGGAGGAGGCCGCCCTGGATGATCGGCCAGTCGCGCCGCAGCACGGCGCCGATGACGAGGCGGCCGACGCCGGGGAGGGAGAAGACCTGTTCGATGACCAGGGCGCCGCCGAGGGAGAGGCCGAAGCCGATGCCGATGACGGTGAGGATGGGCACCAGCGAGCCGGCCAGGACGTGGCGGGCGTAGACGCGGGGCTCGGTGAGGCCTTTGGCGCGGGCGGTGCGGATGTAGTCGCTGCTGGCGACTTCGAGCGCGGCGGCGCGGGTCATGCGGGCGATCGGGCCAAGTTGGGTGAGGGCGAGGGCGCCGGCGGGCATGGCGATGCAGCGCAGCCAGCCGATGAGGCTGGTGCCGGGATCGACGAAGCCGCCGGTGGGGAGCCAGCCGAGCTTGACCCCGAAGAGCCAGATCAGCAGCAGGCCGAGCCAGAAATCCGGGAGCGAGAGGCCGAAGAGCGCGGTGCCCATGGTGAGCTGATCGGGCCAGCGCCGCGCCTTGGCGGCGGCGAGCAGCCCGGCGGGGATGCCGATGAGGCTGGCGATGGTCAGGGCGACGAGGGTGAGCGAGAGCGTGACCGGCAGGCGTTGCAGCACGGCCTCGCCGACGCTTTGGTTGAGCAGCACGGAGCGGCCGAGATCGCCATGCAGCACGCCGCCGTACCACTGGACCATGCGGACCAGTGGCGGCTTGTCGAGCCCGAGTTCGACGCGGATGTGCTCCACGTCGGCGGTGCTCGCGGTGGGGCCGGCGATCTCGGTGGCGATATCGCCGGGCACCAGGAGGGTGAGCCCGAAGCTCACGAGGGAGACGACGAGCAGGACCGGGACGGCGGCCAGCAGGCGGACGATGATCAGCCGGAGCATAGGGAAGCGCTTCTTTTTTGAAAAAAAGAAGCAAAAAACTTTTGTTCCCTAGGCATGTATCTCTGCGAACCTTCCGAGGAGCCAAGCCAACGGCAACAAAGTCGGGAAAAGTTTTTTTGGTTCTTTTTGTTCACAAAAAGAACACCCTTCCCTTCCTTCGTTGCCGTCAGCTCACGCGAACCAGCAATCCCACATCCGCGGAATGCGATAGGGCGCGTAGTTCATCACGTTGGCGCGGGTGGCCTGCACGATGCCGGCTTCGCCGACCTTGATGGAGATCGCCTGGTCGTAGACGCGGTTCTGGAAGTCCTTCACCGCGGCCTTGCGGTCTTCGAGCTTGAGCTGGCTGGCCAGGCGCTGGTTGCATTGTTCGAGCACCGGATCGGGCTTGATTTGCACGCACTGGGTGCCGGCGAAGAAGCCGACCACGTTGTATGGGCCTTCGTAGGGCTCGATGCCCATCATCAGCGGCCACAGGTTCCAGCCCTCGGGCTTGGAGCGGGCGGTGTAGACGGTCGGCCAATCCATCACCGAGAGCTTCACGTTGAAGCCGGCGGCCTTGAGCTGCTGGGCCTGCACGGTGCCGGCATCGAGATGGGGCTTGTTGGAGCTGTCGCAGATCAGCACCAGCTCCTCGCCGGCATAGCCGCCGGCCTTCATGAGGGCCTGGGCCTTCTTGACGTCCTGCTTGGTGTAGGCCTCGAGCCCGTCGACGCCGGGGTAGTAGGTGGTGCCGGGATATTGCCAGGAGGGACCCATGCGGTAGAGGCCGTCGGTGGAGATCGCCATGATCTCCTCGAGGTCGAGCGCTGCCTGGATGGCGCGGCGGAGTTCGAGCTTGGAGGTGACGCCCCAGTTGTTGTTGACCATGAGCGTCATGAACGCCCAGGGCAGCATGGGGTAGGACTTGATGTTCTTGTCGTCCTTGAGGCGCTTGGAGGAGGCGACGTCCATCACCTCCAGCACGTGCAGCTCGCCGGTTTGCAGGCCCGCGGTGCGGGCGCCGGCCTCGGGCATGATGCGGATGGTCACGCTGTCGAAATACGCGGTTTTCTTGCCGGTGAAGCCGTCGCGCTTATCGTAGGCGGTGTTCTGGGCGTAGTCGTCGAAGCGGACCATTTTGACGTGGCTGTCGGGCTTGTATTCGACGAATTTGAACGGGCCGGTGCCGACCATGGAGATCTGGCCCATCGCCTTGCCGCCGTCTTCCTCCGGCATGATGACGAAGGGGGCGCGGGGCGAGCTGATCGCCTCGATGAGGCCGGGGAAGACGTTGGAGAGTTTCATGACCAGCGTCTTGCTGTCGGGGGTCTCATAGGCGGCGACGGGCTTCAGCACGTCCCGCGAGGTGCCGACCTTGGCGTAGCGCTCCATGCTGGCCTTGGCGTCGGCCGAGGTCATGGTCTTGCCGTTGTGGAACTTCACGCCGCCGCGCAGGGTGAATTTGTAGGTGAGGCCATCGGCCGAGATGTCGACGCCTTCGGCCAGCTCGGGCTTGGGGTTGGCGCCCTCGTCGCGGGTGTAGAGGCTCTCGAACATATGCATCGAGATGTTGCGCGCCGCGGCGGCGGAGGTCGCCTGCGCGTCGCTGGTGGGGGGGGCCGCGGTCATGGCGACGATGACGTCGCCGCCCTTCTTGCCCTGCATGCCCACGCTTTGCGCGATCGCGGGCATCGGCAATCCCGTGGATGCCGCCAGACCCGCCGTACCGAGACCCGTTGTAAATGAACGACGCCGGAGCATTGTGTTCCCCTCCTTATCCTCGCCAGAGATGGATGCTGCTCAGTCTTCGCCACTCTTGGCAAGACGCTTCCGCCGTCGCACGATGGAATTCACCGAATTCCGGCCGGAGACGCGCCCATGTCCGCCATCATTCGTTCCCTCAGCTCAACCGAAGCCGAAATCGCCGAATGGGAGCTGCGCTGCGACATGGCGGCGGTGTTCCGCGAAAGCGCGCGGCTCGGCTGGAACGAGCAGATCGCCAACCACAATTCGATCATGCTGCCGCAGCGCCACCCCGGCGAGGCGCCGACGTTTCTGATCAACCCGCGCGGCTGGCGCTTCGATGAGCTGACGGCGTCGAGCCTGATCGTGTGCGATCTCGACGGCAACGTGTTGCGCGGCACGGGAGAGCTGCGGAGGGTGGCGTTTTTCATCCACACCCGCATCCATATCGCCAACCCCGCGGCGACCTGCGTGCTGCATGTGCACCCGCAATACCTCACCGCGCTGTCGCTGCTGGAAGAGCCGGAGTTTGAGCTGTCGCATTTCAACAACACGCTGCTGAATGACCGCGTGGTGTTCGACACCAATGCCGTCTCGGGCGCCAATTCCTTCGCCGAGGGGGACCGGATCGCCGGGCTGCTTGGCAACCGGTCCATCCTGGTGATGGGGCATCACGGGGTTACGGTGGTGGGGCCGGATATCGCCACGGCGTTTGACGAGCTGTATTTCGCCGAGCGAACCACGATGTACCAGATGACGGCGTGGACGAGCGGGCGGAAGCTCAAGCAGCTGCCGGAGAGCTCGCGGCAGAACTTCAATGGGCCGTGGGGCGAGCGCCTTGATGCGCGCATGCATCTCGACGCCGTGCGGCGGGTGCTCGATCGGCGGGAGCCGGACTATAAGAGTTAGGAAGCAAGCGCTCCCACCTATCCCGGGAGCCAAGCCAACGGCAACGAAGTCAGAAAAAGTTTTTTTGCTTCTTTTTGTTCACAAAAAGAAGCGCTTCCCTGTCAACGGCTCGGGCTTGCCACACCCAGGCCAACCCGCCCATGATCCCCGCTCACTCGCACCGACCCGGAGACCAAGCATGCGCATTTCACCCTGGATGCTCGCGGGGGCGCTATTCCTCGCCCCCTTTGCCGTCCATGCTCAACCCCTGCGCGTCGCCCTGGAATTCGACCCGGCGCCGCTCGATCCCGCGACGGATGGCAGCTACACCAACCGCGTCGTCACCACCACGATGTGCGACAGCTTGATCGACCTCACGCCGGACCTGAAATTCGTCCCCGAGTTGGCGACGGGCTGGGAGTGGGCGGCGGATGGCCTCTCGCTCACCGTCAAGCTGCGCCCGGGCGTGACCTTCCATGACGGCACGGTGTTCGATGCCGCGGCGATGGTGGCCAATATCCAGCGCTACAAGACGCTGTCCTACTCCATCCGCAAGGCCGAGATGGCGGCGATCAACGGCGCCGAGGTGGTGGATCCGCTGACCATGCGGATCACCCTGAACCGCCCCTTCGCGCCGCTCATCGCGCTGCTGGCGAACCGGCCGGGCACGCCGTATTCGCCGAAGCTGATCGAGAAATCCCGCGAGGAGATCGCGGCGCACCCGGTCTGCGCCGGGCCGTTCGCCTTCAAGTCCCGCGTGGCGCAGGACAACATCACGCTGGAGCGTTATCCCGGCTATTGGAACGCGGCGGCGATCAAGCTGCCCGGCGTGGTGTTCCGCACCATCGTCGATTCCAATATCCGCAAGGTCGATCTCGCGGCCGGCGCGCTGGATATCGCGCAGCGCCTGTCGCCCACCGATGTCGGCTCGGTGGCCGCCAATGCCAAGCTGAAGGTGTTCAAGGCCCCCTCGCTCGGCTTCGTGCCGATCGAGTTCAACGTCGGCAATGGCAAGGCCGCCGAAACCCCGCTGGGGCGGGACCCGCGGGTGCGCCAGGCCTTCTCGCTGGCGATCGACCGCGCCGCTCTCAACCAGGTGGCGTTTGACGGGCAGTACGTGCCCTCCGCGCAGATGGAAGCCCCGGGCAGCACCTATTTCCACCCCGGCCACCCCGTGCCCGGCCGCGATATCGAGGCGGCGAAGAAGCTGCTCGCCGCCGCCGGCGTCAGCTCGGTCTCCTTCACCCTGCTCACCGGCACCGACCCGCTGGACGGCCAGGTGGCGCAGATCATCCAGGCGATGGTGAAGGATGCCGGCTTCGACATGAAGATCACCGCGATGGATGCGGCGGCCCAGGTTGCCGCCACCCAGTCCGGTAATTTCGAGGCTTCGATGCTGCTGTGGTCCGGCCGCGCCGACCCCGACGGCAATGCGCCGATCTGGCTGACCTGCAAGGGCTTCACCAACTGGGGCCGCTACTGCAACCAGAAGCTCGATGACCTCTACACCGCGGCCGCCTCCAAGCAGACGGTGGCCGAGCGTGTGCCGGTCTACCGCCAGGCGACCGACATCTACCTCGCCGATGCGCCGGATGTGGTGATCTATCACTGGTCGATGCTGTGGGGCCTCTCCTCCAAGGTCAGCGGCTTTGCCGGCCGGCCGGATGGGCTGTGGCGGTCGGAGGGGCTTACTGTCACGCCGTGAGGGCAGGGAAGGAAGGAGTTCTTTTTTGAAAAAAAGAACCAAAAAACTTTTATCCAATTGCTGCGCGCCCTCCCCGGAGCGTGCACGGCAAGCGGATAGAAAGTTTTT
>CAIYPH010000467.1 GCA_903928045.1 uncultured Rhodospirillales bacterium | reverse complement strand
TTAGGTGCGAGGCATCGACTCACACATCAATCGAGCCGGGCAAGAGAATTCAAATGATTCGAAAACCTTCCGGACGGACACTCAGCAATGCCAGCAGAACGGCGGGACCGAGAGGCGGCGTACGCATGGCGGACAATCCGATATTCGGTAACGATTGCACAAAACTGCGCCATTACTTAATCGTCAAGTCGATATACCATGTAATAATCGTCAATACGGTCAATTTACGCAGTTGATCCTGTATAACGCGCCATCGCCCATCTCACCCTGGACAACCCCCCGCCCCCCGCCCAAACTCGCGGCCAAACGGAGGGCGCCGCCATGATCATCGACAGCCAGGTCCACGCCTACGAGGCAAACACCCCTGCCCGCCCCTGGCGCAGCGTGCCCAACTGGCCCGCCCACGTCACCGGCGATGAGATGATCGCCGCCATGGACGCGGTGGGCGTCGATGGTGCCATCTTCATCTCCGCCTTCTCCCTCTACGGCTACGACGCCAGCTACGCCGAGGCGGTGCAGCGCGCCCATCCCGGCCGCTTCGGCATCGTCAAGCCGCTCGACCCCGATGACCCTGAGATCTCCGACGTCATCGCCGCCTGGAAGCGCGTGCCCGGCGCCGTCGGCGTGCGCATCATGATGCCCAATGACGGCCTCTGGGGCGCCGACCACCCCGGCCTCGATCGCATCATGCAGGCCGCCGCGCATCACTCCATGCCCGTCAACCTGCATTGCTGGGGCAATATCGACGCCGGCACCGCCGTCATCGACCGCAACCCCAACACCTCCATCATCCTCGACCATCTCGGCCTCCTCCAGCCCCGCGTCCCCCCCGCGCCGGCGGAACCCTGGGCCGACCTGCCCAAGGTCATCGCCCTCGCCCGCCGCCCCAACGTGGTGATCAAAATCAGCGGCGCCTGCACCCTCTCCCACCTTCCCTACCCCTACCCCGACATCTGGGACCCCCTCGCCCGTCTCTTTGATGCCTGGGGCTTCGAGCGCTGCCTGTGGGGCACCGACTGGACCCGCGCCGCCGCCATCCTCAGCTACGAACAGGGCGTGAAGCCCTTCCTGCTCACCGATCGGCTCAGCGGAAGCGAGCGGGCGATGCTGATGGGCGGCGCCTGCGCCAAGGCCTATGGGTGGTCGCCCAGCCGGGGATGACGGTTCAGCCGGCGATGCGCCGATCGAGCCGCGCGGCGCCGAGGGACAGCAGCTTGGCGAGCGCGAAATAGATCGCGGCCAGGATGGCGAATACCTCGAAGGGCCGGGAGAGCAGCTGGCTGTTGATCTGATAGGCCTGGTTGGTCACCTCGTTCACGCCGATCACATAGGCGACCGAGGTATTCTTCAGCACGACGATGAACTGGCTGAGGAAGCTCGGGATCATGTTGTACAGCGCCTGCGGCAGCAGCACCTTGCGCAGCGTCGCCCAGCGCCCGAGGCCGAGCGAATGCGCCGCCTCCGCCTGCCCCGCCGGCAGGGCGGCGATGCCGGCGCGCACGATCTCGCCGAGATAGGCGCTCTCATAGATCACCAGCGCCGAGACCATCACCCGCTCCGCGCTGAACGAGGCGCCGACCAGCAGGGGCAAGGCGTAGTAGCTCCAGAACACCACCAGCAGCAGCGGCAAGCCGCGGATGGCGTTGGCATAGAGCGCGGCGGCGGCGGCGATGGCAGGCCGCCGCGAGCCTCGGGCCACCCCCACCACGACCGCGAGCGGAAACGCCAGCACCAGCACGGAAACCGAGAGCACCAGCGTCAGCGCCAGACCGCCGAGCGGGCCGGCGGGATACTGGCCGATCAGCAGTTGCAGCCCGTAGTCGCGGAGAATGTCGAGCATCCCGCCTCAGCGCGCCCTGACGACGGCGAAGCGGCGGTTGAGCCAGTAGCCGCCCGCCATGATCACCCAGGAGCCCGCGAGATAGGCCACCGAGACGATGCCGAATACCTCGAAGGTGCGGAAGGTCTGGTTCTCGATCTGCACCGCGGCGCCCAGCAGGTCCACCACCCCGATGGTAAGTGCCAAAGTGGTGGCCTTGAACAGGGCGAGCGTCTGGTTGACCAGGGCCGGCAGCGCCGCGCGCACGGCCTGGGGCAGCAGCACCTTGAGCGCCGTTTGCCAGGGCGTCAGCCCCAGCGCCGCCGCCGCCTCGCCTTGCCCCGGCGCGATGGCGCGGAAGCCGCTGCGGAGGTCCTCGCTGATATAGGCGGCCGCGTAGAGCGCCAGCGCGATCCAGGCCAGCAGCAGCTCGCCGTCATGCCGGTTGATCCAGCGCTGCATCCCCGAGGGCAGCAATGCGGAGATGCCGAAATACCAGACGAAGATCTGCACCACCCCCGGCACGTTGCGATGGTAGTCCACCACCACCCCAGCCACGGCGCGCAGCACGGCGAAACGGCTGCCGCGCAGGCCGGCGATGCCGCAGGCCAGCAGCACCGCCAGCAGCCAGCTCATCACGAACAGCAGGCCGGTCAGCCACAGCCCGCCCGACAGCAACGCCCGGTGATCGGGCGCCGCGAGCAGCGAGCCTGCCATGCCCAAGCGCGGCCAGGCGTCAGTTCATGAACGCCTCGATCGGCGTCAGCTTCTTCTCGCGCGGAAAGGGGAACTTGGAAGCCGGGCCATACCACTTGTTCCACATCGCATCGAGCTCGCCCGACGCCTCGATCGCCTGAAGCGCGCCGTTCACCGCCGCCAGCAGCGCCGCCTCGCCCTTCTTCACGCCGAGCGCCGTGGGCTCCCAGGCCAGGCTGTCATTGATGAACTTGCCCTGGCCATTGGTCTCCCTGAGGAAGCCGAGGCCCGCGGTGTGCGAGGTGCTGAAGCCATCCGTCTTGTCCTGCATGAAGGCGAGGAAGGCGGCCGGCCCGGTCTGGAAGGAGACCACCTGGGTATTGGGCAGGCCGCGCTTGGCGTAGAGTTCGGTCGTCGCCCCGGTCACCGCGCTGACGCGCTTGCCCTCGAGGTCCTTGAAGCTGTTGATGCCGGCGGCAGTCTTCACCATCACGCGGATCGGCACCTGGTAATGCGCCGATGTGAAGGCGATCTGCTCGGCGCGCTCCTTGGTGTAGCCGAGCGCGGCGGCCACGAGATCAACCCGGCCCAGCGCGAGTTCGGGGATGCGCTGCTCCAGCGCGATGCCCTTATGCTCCAGCTTCACCCCGAGCTGGCGCGCCACCGCGGCACAGGTATCGACATCGAAGCCGACGATCTGGCGGGTCTGCGCATCCTGGTAGCCGAGCGGCTCGATATTGGTCAGCGTGCCGCAGATCAGCGTGCCGCGCGCCTTGATGTCGGCGAGCTGGTCCGCCTGCGCGGTGGTGCCGATCAGCCCCGCCGCGAGCACCAGTGCCAGGCGCAGCGTGATCCCTTTAAGTCCCATGTCCATCTTCCCCGCGGTGTGAGGCCGCCAGAGTGGCGCCAACCCCAGCACCGGACAACCCCCCGCACGCCCGGGCCGCGCGACGCGGAATTTATGCTCTAGTTCTAATTTTGTTCTTGACATACCCCAGGCATAAGCGTAGGATGATGGTCATGAAGCGCGCAACCCTCCCCGTCGGCCCCGAGGCCCTGGCACCCGAAACGGTGCGGGAGTTGCTGCGGATTCTCGCCTGGTTGTTCCGTATTATCAACGGCTTCGCGGCAGCCGATCTGGCGTGGCCGCCGGTGTCGGATGCCGAATGGCAGGACGCCACGATTGCGACGGATATGGCGGAGGACGACGAGGGCCCGGTCTACGTCGCCGTACCTGCGCCCTGGTCCCTGCGGTACACCCGAGTCCGCCGTGCGGTCGCGCGCCCGATGCACAGCCTCGCCTTGTGGCTATGGCGCTGCGCCCGGCCGCCCTGCATCGCCGTTCCGCGCGCTCGAATGGCGATGCACGCGCACGTCTAATTTGTTTCGTTATCAAAACATACCCGGATTTCCGGGAAAAATCACACCTTGAACTGAAACCCGTCGATGATGAAATCCTGCCCGGTGATGAAATTCGGCTCCACCGTCGCCAGAAACGCCACCAGCCCCGCCACATCCCGCGGCGTGCCCAGCCGCCCCAGCGCGATCCCCGTCATCAACTCCGGCCCGCGCGCCTTGGTCAGCGAATTGCCCAACTCGGTCTCGATCACGCCGGGACACACGCAGTTGATCGCGATCTCCGGTCCCAATTCCTTCGCCAGCGCCCGCGTCAACCCGATGATCCCCGCCTTCGCCGCCGCATAGGAGAATTTCGACACCGCCGCCGTCACCCCGCCGGAATGCGCGTTCAGCGAGGACATCGAGACAATCCGCCCCCCACCCCCCGCCCGCATCACCGGCACCACCGGCTGAATGTA
>CAIYPH010000466.1 GCA_903928045.1 uncultured Rhodospirillales bacterium | reverse complement strand
GCTTCTTTTTTTCAAAAAAAGAAGCGCTTGCTGGCTTCCTTTCTACCCCATCCGGGTTTTGCGTTTTCGCCGGCTCGGTGCAGTATCCCCTGAGGTTCATGACAGGGGGATGGCGATGGATATCGGGCGGCGGGCGTTGCTGGCGGCTGGGGCGAGCATTCTGATCACTGATCGGGCCTCGGCGGCGAATGCGGCGATTGGGATGCAGTTGGGGTGGATTGCCGGCGGCAACCAGATTGGCGAGATCGCGGCGGCGGGCGAGGGGTATTTCGCGGCCGAGGGGCTCGATTTCAAGATTTTGCCGGGCGGGCCGAATAATGACGGCGTGGCGGTGGTGGCATCGGGGCGGGCGGAGGTGGGGCAGGTATCGTCCAGCCCGTCGCTGATGCTGGCGGCGTCGCAGGATATTCCGATCAAGTGCTTCGCGGTGTCGGCGCAGCAGCATCCTTATGCGTTCTTCTCGCTGAAGAAGAACCCGGTGCGCAGCCCGGCGGAGTTCCGCGGCAAGAAGGTGGGCATTCAGGCGACGGGCCAGGTGCTGCTGCGGGCGCTGCTGGCGAAGAACAAGATCGATCCGAAGGACGTCACGGTGGTGATCATCGGGTCGGACATGATGCCGTTGATGACCGGGCAGGTGGACGTGGTGACGGGGTGGGTGACCAACACCACGGCGCTGTCGGTGCTCGGCGAGGACCGGGTGGAGTTCAAGCTGTGGGATTCGGGCGTGAAGCTCTACGCCAATCCGTACTACACGACGACCGAGACGCTGGCGACGAAGAAGGATCTGCTGGTGCGGTTCCTGCGGGCGGCGGGCAAGGGCTGGGCGTTCGCGCATGCCAATCGTGACAAGGCGATCGAGCATTTGGTGAAGGCGTATCCCAACCTGGTGGCGAAGGATGAGCGGGCGGCGCTCGACATCATGCTGGCGGCCTGCTTCACCGGTGCGACCAAGGCGGGCGGGTATGGGACGATGGATCCGGCGGTGTGGCAGGAGCAGATCGCGCTGTATGCCGAGCTTGGGCAGTTCTCCAAGCGGGTGCCGAAGCTCGAGGAGGTGATGACGATGGAGATCCTCGAGGCGACCAAGGACGCCCGGCCGCGCATCGGCTGAGCGGCTGTGACGGGGGGGCTTGCGCTCGACTGCCGGGACGTCACCGTTCGCTTCATGAGCGAGCGGCGGGCGGTGACGGCGCTGGAGGGCGTGTCGCTGGCGCTGGAGCCCGGCGATTTCGTGACGCTGCTGGGGCCGTCGGGCTGCGGCAAGTCGACGTTGTTGCGGGTGATCGCCGATATCATCGCGCCGACGGCGGGCGCGGTGCGGGTGTTCGGCGAGGCGCCGTCGGTGGCGCGGCAGCGGCGCGAGATCGGGTTCGTGTTCCAGGACGCCTCGCTGCTGCCGTGGCGCAACGTGCTGGACAATGTGCGTCTGCCGCTGGAAGTGGGGGGGCGGCGGGGCGCGGTTCCGGTGTCGCCCGAGGCGCTGCTGGAGATGGTCGGGCTGGCGGGGTGGGAGAAGAACTACCCGCATGAGTTGTCGGGCGGGATGCGGCAGCGGGTGGCGATCGCGCGGGCGCTGTTGGGCGGGCCGCGCATTCTGCTGATGGATGAGCCGTTCGGGGCGCTCGATGAAATCACCCGGGACCGGCTGAACGAGGAGCTGCTGCGGATCTGGCGGGAGACCGGGACGACGATCGTGTTCGTCACCCATAGTATCTACGAGGCGGCGTTTCTGGCGCGGAAGGTGCTGGTGCTGGCGCCGCGGCCGGGGCGGGTGCGGGAGCTGGTGACGGTGGATTTGCCGGAGCCGCGCGGGCTGGCGGTGCGGGAGACGCCGGAATTCGTGCGCCTGGCCGCGCATCTGCGCCGCGTGCTGGAGGGGCTGTGATGGAGGACGCCGCATGGCGGGCGGCGCAGCGGCGCAGGGTGTGGCGGGGCCGGCTGCTGCCGGTGGCCGGCGCGGGGGCGCTGCTGTTCCTGTGGTGGGCGGTGGTGGCGTATTTCCACGTGCGCCCGTTCATCGCGCCGGCGCCGGAGGTGGTGGCGATCACGCTCTACCAGAAGTTCGGCATGCTGATGGACAATCTGGCGCCGACGGCGATCGAGTCGATCGGCGGCTTCGTGATCGGCAATTTGCTGGGCATCGGCATCGCCACCGTGTTCGTGCATTGCCGCACGGCGGAGCAGGCGTTTTTCCCCGTCGCGGTGTTCATCAACTCCATCCCCATCGTGGCGAAGGCGCCGATCCTGGTGCTGATGCTCGGCAACGGGCTGGCACCGAAAATCGCCATTTCCGCGGTGATCTGCTTTTTCCCCACGCTGGTGAACATGGCGCGCGGGCTGGAAGCGGTGAGCCCGCAGGCGGTCGAGCTGATGCATGTGCTGTCGGCCAGCCGCTGGGAGGTTTTCTGGAAGCTGCGGTTGCCGACCTCGCTGCCGTTCCTGTTCTCGGCGCTGAAGGTCGCGACCTCCACCGCCGTGGTGGGCGCGATTGTCGGCGAATGGATCGGCTCGCAGGAAGGTATCGGCGCGCTGATCATCCAGGCCACCTACAATTTCGACAGCGCCCTGCTCTACGCCGTGGTGCTCTGCGGTTCCGCCTTCTCGGTCGCCTTCTTCATGGCGGTCCGCCTGCTTGAACGCCTCGTCATCCGCTGGGAAGCGGCCTCCGGCCACTGACCCCTACCAGGAGTGATCGCCATGACCACTGATTTGATCCATGAGCCCGCCGGCCAAGTGCCCGTCGTCTCGCGCGCCGATGTTGTGGTGGTGGGCGGCGGCCCCGCCGGGTTCTCCGCCGCTGTCTCCGCCGCGCGGGCGGGCGCCTCCGTCACCTTGGTGGAGCGCTATCCGTATCTCGGCGGCCTCGCCTCGGGCGGCATGGTGCTGGTGCTCGATGACATGGTGAACGGCACCGAGGTCACCGTGCGCGGCATTTGCGATGAGATGATCGGGCGCATGGCCAAGCACGGGCTGGCCGTCGTGCCGCCGCCCGAGGCGATCGGCAATGACCCGGCGATGCACCGCAAATGGTCACGCTGGGGGGTGTTCGATTTCCACACCCACTATAAGCCGCACCCGATCTGCTACTCGGTGGCGTTTGACCCCGACGGCTGGAAGCGCATTTCCGACGAGATGGTGCTGGAGGCCGGGCTGGAACTGCGGCTGCATTCCTGGTTCTCCCGCACCATCGTCGAGGATGGCCGCGCCACCGGCGTGGTGGTGGAGACCAAGGAGGGGCGCCAGGCGATCATGGGCGGCATGGTGATCGACACGACGGGCGATCTTGACGTCGCGGCCTCCGCCGGGGCGGCGTTTGTCGAGGGGGCCTATATGGTGACCACCGTATTCCGCCTCGGCGGCGTCGATACCGATGAGGCCGAGCGCTTCCAGTTCGAGGAGCCCGAGCGCTTCCAGGCGATTGATCGCGAGGCCAAGCGGCTGATCGGCGGCTCGTGGGATTACTGGTGGCTGAAGACGCCGCTGCCCGGCATCGTCTGGTGCAACTGCCCGCACATGACGGGCTATGACGGCATGAAGGTGGCGGACCTCACCCGCGCCGAGTTCGAGGGCCGCCGGCGCATCCATCGCATGGTGGATTATATCCGCGCCAACCTGCCGGGCTTCGCCAAGTGCTACGTGGTGGATGTCGCGCCGCAAACCGGGGTGCGCCAGACCCGCCTGCTCGAGGGCGAATACGTGGTGACCAAAGAGGACATCACCCAGCGCGTGCATTTCGCCGACAGCATCGCCCGCGGGCGGGACTACTACACCCCTTACCGCGCCATCCTGCCGCGCAACGTCGAGAACCTCCTCGTCGCCGGCCGGCACTACTCCGCCACGTCAGCGGCGCAGAAGATGTCGCGCGAAATCCCGCCCTGCATGGCGATGGGCGAGGCCGCCGGGCTCGCCGCCACCATGGCACTGTCCTCCGGCGTGAAGCTGCGGGACCTCGACGTCGCCGAATTGCAGAAGCGCCTGCGCGCCCAGGGGGCCGACCCCGGGGACCGCCCCTCGGCCAACGCGAAAATCCTGGAGGCCACCGCGTGAGCACGTCCGCCCAACCGCTCGACGGCATCAAGGTGATCGACTTCACCCAGGTGATGATGGGCCCCTGCTGCACCCAGACGCTCGGCGACTATGGCGCCGATGTCATCAAGGTCGAGCGTATCGGCGCCGGCGACCTTTCGCGCACGGCTATCCCCGATCCCGCCGGGTTGCAGAACCCGGTGTTCTCCTCGCTCAACCGCAACAAGCGCTCCATCGCGCTCGACCTCAAATCCCCCGAGGGGATGGCGGTGGTGCACCGGCTGCTCGAAACCGCCGATGTGGTGGTGAACAACTTCCGGGCAGGGGTGATGGACCGCATGGGCCTTGGCTATGACGTGCTGTCCGCCCGCAATCCCGGCATCATCTACGCCGAGGGCACTGGCTTCGGCCCCAAGGGCCCCTACGCCCATAAGGGCGGGCAGGACATCCTGGCCCAGGCGATGAGCGGGCTGATGGCGCGCAAGTGCCACCCCTCCGAGCCCACGCTGATCTACCCCACGGCGCTCGCCGACTACTCCGCCGGCATGCATCTCGTGCAGGGCATTCTGCTCGCTTTGCTCCAGCGCGGCCGCACCGGGCGCGGGCAGCGGGTGGAGGTGTCGCTCTACGATTCCGTGCTGGCGATGCAAATGCAGGAAGCCTCGATGTGGCTGATGCGCGAGCGGGATTTCTCTTGGGGCGCGATGCCGTTCACCGGCTGCTTCGAAACCACCGATGGCGCGGTGGTGATCGTCGGCGCTTTCAAGGCCAATCCGTTGCAGGAAATCTGCATCGCCCTTGGCCTGCCCGACCTCTCCGCCGATCCGCGCTTCGACAGTTACGAGACGGCGAGCACCAACCGCAACGCGCTGCACGACATGCTGCGCGCCCGTATCGCCACCAACACCACCGAACACTGGATCGCCGCACTTGAGGGGCGGGATCTGCTGTGCTCCCCGGTGCGCCCGCTATTCGATGCGCTCTCCGACCCGCAGACCGAGATCAACGGCATGCTGCTGGGCGGCGGCCGCGATTTCGCCGCCGTCGGTTCGCCGGTGCATCTCTCCGATGGCGGCTTCACGCTCCGCCGCCT
The DNA here is from genome assembly GCA_903928045.1 of uncultured Rhodospirillales bacterium. Next base: position 2,658 of record CAIYPH010000466.1, on the reverse strand, counting down.
GCCGCCCAAGCTCGGCGGTGACGGGCGGGACGTGCTGGCCGAGTTCGGCTACACGGCCGCCGAAATCGACGGGCTCGCCGCGCGGAAAGTGCTGGCATGAGCGTCCGCCTCGAGATCACCAACCACGTCGCCCGCGTCACCATCGACCGCCCGGAGGTGATGAACGCGCTCGACATCACCACCGACCAGGCGCTGGAGGCGATCTGGCGGCAAATCGAGGCCAATCCGGATGTGCGCGCGGTTGTGCTGAGCGGCGCCGGCGAGCGGGCCTTCTGCGTCGGCTCGGACATGAAGAACGTCGAGAAATCCGGCCTGGAATACTGGGCGGAGGGCAACCCCAACGGCTTCGGCGGCATCGCGCTCCGCACCACGCTGGACGTGCCGGTGATCGCCCGCGTCAACGGCCACGCGCTGGGCGGCGGGTTCGAAATGGTGCTGGGCTGCGACATCATCATCGCCGCCGAGGAGGCCACCTTCGGCCTGCCCGAACCCCGCGTCGGCCGCCTGCCGCTCGATGGCGGCATGGTGCTGCTGCAACGGCAAATCCCGCATCACCTCGCCATGGGCATGCTGCTGACGGGCCGCCGCGCCAAGGCCGCCGAGCTGAAGGCACTTGGGTTGGTCAACGAGGTCGTCCCCCGCGCCGAGCTGGATGGGGCGGTGGAGCGCTGGCTCGCTGAGATTCTGGCCTGCGCACCGCTCTCTCTCCGGGCGATCAAGCAGACTGTGCGCCGCACGGCGCATCTCACGGCACAGGAAGCCCGCGAGCAGCGGCTACCGGCGCTGGTGGCCTGCCTGTCGAGCAAGGACGGCGCGGAGGGGGTGCTTGCGTTTCGGGAGAAGCGGGCGCCGGTTTGGACGGGGACCTGACATGGACAAGAAAGGGTGTTCTTTTTTGAAAAAAAGAACCAAAAAACTTTTATCCGTTTGGCGCCGCGCTCTCCCGGGAGGGGGCGAAGCCATTGATGAAAGTCTTTTTGCTTCTTTTTCTTCAGAAAAAGAAGGCCCTCCTTCCCTCTAATGCCCCATATCATCACCACAGCCTGCATCGACGTAAAAGACGGCGCCTGCGTGCACGCCTGCCCGGTCGATTGCATCTATGTCGGCGGACGGATGCTCTACATCCAGCCGGACGAGTGCATCGATTGCGGCGTGTGCCTCTCCTTCTGCCCAGTGGAGGCGATTTTCGAGGAGGCGCTGCTGCCGCCGGCGGAGGCGCATTTCCTCGCCGTCAACCGGGAGTTCTTCGGGTCGGAGGTGACTGGCTGGGGTGAGCCCGGCGGCGCCTCGCCGAAATTCACCACCACGCTCGATCACCCCGTCGTCGCCGCCCATCCCAAGCGATGAGCGTGCTGATCGCCAATGGGCTGGTGCTGGGTGACCATGGTTTCACCCCCGGCGCGGTGCTTGTGGAGGGCGACCGCATCGCGGCCATCGGAGAGGCCGCGGAATTGCGTCATCGCGCCGGCGAGGTGGTGGATGCCGCGGGGTGCTGGCTGATCCCCGGCCTCATTGACGCCCACGCCCACGGCTATTCGCCGCTGCTGCGCGGCACCGAGAACGCCCTGCCGCTGGAGTTGTGGGCACTCTACACCGTGCTCTACGGCCGCGCTTTCGATGCCGAGGCAATCCGCGCCGCCATCCTGCTGGGGGCGGCCGAGCGCATCCGCGCTGGGATTACCGGGGTGGTCGACCACACGCCCTATGTCGGCCTCTGGCGCGAGGCGATCGCCGCGCATGAGCAATCCGGCCTCCGCGTCGGCTATGCCGCCTTCCTGCATGATATCTCGGACTACGACCTGCTGCCGCTCGACCTGCCGCCCGAGGTCGCCGCCATGGCCGGCGCCCTGCCGCGTCTCGATGCGGCCGCCTACGCCGCACGCTTCGCCGAGGCTCACGGCGCCGCCCGCGCCGGCTCCGGCCGGGTTCAGGTACAACTCGGCCCGAACGCCCCGCAGCGCTGCACGCCGGAGGCCTGGGCGCTGTGGCGGAGGCTGCAAGAGCGCCACGACGTGCGCGTGCATCTCCATCTCATGGAAACCCGTGCCCAGGCGATGATCGGCGCGCGGGATTGGGAGGGCGGGCTGGTCGCCGAAATGGCGCGGCAGGACCTGCTGCGCCCCGGCCTCGCCGCCGCCCATGGCGTGTGGCTCACCGAGGCCGAGCGTGGCCGCCTCGCCGAGGCCGGCGCGGTGGTGGTGCACAACCCCGCCAGCAACCTCATGCTCGGCAGCGGCGTGATGGACCTGCTCGCCCATCGCCGCCTCGGCCTCGCCACCGCGCTCGGCAGCGATTCCGCCAATACCGGCGGGCGGGCGGACATGTTCGAAATCATGCGCCTCGCCATGATGCTGCCCCGCGTCGCCACCCCGGATCACACCGCCTGGCCGACGCCACGCGAGGTGCTGACCATGGCGAGCGAAACCGGCGCCGCCGTGCTCGGCCTCGGCGGGAAGGCCGGCCGGATCGCGCCAGGCATGCTCGCCGATCTCGCCTTGGTGCGCCATGACGCCGCCGCCACCCTGGCGCTCGATCTCTCGGTGGCCGCCCTGGTGCAACACGCGAGCCCCGATGCCGTCGAGTCCGTCATGGTGGGCGGCGCTTGGGTCATGCGTGACAAACGTATTCTCGCCTTTGACGAGGCCGCCGCCCGCGCCG
>CAIYPH010000465.1 GCA_903928045.1 uncultured Rhodospirillales bacterium | reverse complement strand
TGCTGCAAACCGCGGGGTGGGAGGTCGCCGAGCCCGGCGCCAAATCCGCCCTCGCCACCTATCTCGATGGCCTCGCCGCGGAAGGCGTCACTTTGCTCGATCGCACCGCCTCCTCGCGCGTCGCCGTGCTGGAACGCGCGATCACGGAGGCCGCTGAAATCTCGACCGGGATCGCCTCCTGGGAGAGCCTCTTTCCCATCGCCGAACTCGCCGCCCGCAAGCCTGGCACCCTGCACCAACGCACCATGGAACACGTCACCGCCGGCCTCGCGATGACCGCCGACGACTACGCCGCCCTGCTCCGCCGCCGCGACGTCCTGCGCGACGCCCTGGTCGCCCTGGCCCCCGATATCGACGCCTGCATCACGCTGTCCGCCCCCGGCCCGGCGCCGATCGGCATCGAAACCACGGGAAACGCCATCTTCAACGTCCCCGCCTCCTCGCTGCGCTGCCCGGCGATCTCGCTGCCTTTGCTCAGCCTCGGCGGAATGCCGCTCGGCGTCCAGCTCCTCGGCTTTCCCGGCCAGGATCGCGCGCTCTCCGGCCTCGCCGCCTGGCTCGCCGGGCGAACCTAGAACGTCGGGTCGGTCGCCACGTCGATCAGCAAGGGATGATCCGACGCGAGGCCCAGTTTCAACGCCTCAATGAATTTCGGGATCGAGGAGACCGACACCGCCGGAACCCCCAGCGACGCCGCCAGCCCCGCGAAATCGATCGCCGGATCGCACAACTCCATCCCCACATAGCGCCCCCGCTGCGCCGCCGTGCCGCGGGTCGCCGAGAGCCGCTGCTTGAGGATGCGATAGGCCCGGTTGTTGATGATGACGAAAATCACCGGAAGCTTCTCATGCGCCGCCGTCCACAACGCCTGAATGGAGTACATCGCGCTCCCATCCCCAATCAGCGCCACCACCCGCCGATCCGGCATCGCGAGCTGCACCCCGACCGCCGCCGGTAACCCCCAGCCAATCCCGCCACCCCGATTGCCGAACAGGCTCCCCGGGGGAGCGTTGCGCAGAAACTGAAACAGCCCGGCGCCCGAGGAGATCGACTCATCGACGATCACCCCTTCCGGCGGCAAATTCTCGCCCACCGCCTGCATCAACGACAACGGTGAAACCGGCACCCGGTCCGCCTCCGCCCGCGCCCGAGCCTGCAACGCCGCGAAATCCGCCGCCACCGCCGCGGTGACCGCCTCCATCCGCGCCACCCGCCGCGTCCGATCCGCCGCCGTCATCGCCTTTTCCAACGCCCCGGTGATCGCTGGAAGGGTGACCAAGGCGTCGCCGAAAATGCAGGCCGCCGTCGGGTAGTTCTTGCCGAGCTCCCAGGGGTTGCTGTCGAGATGCACAATCGGCATCCCGTCCGGCACCGGAACCACATCGGGCGGAAGCGAAAGGGTGAACAGGTCAGCGCCGGCCGAAAACAGCAGGTCATGCTGATCTAGCAGCTTGCGGATCCAGCCGCCGAGCCGGGTGATCGGCCCGCGGAACAACGGATGCGCCGGCGGAAAAGGCAAAGTCGTCGCCTCGCCCTCGAGATAGACCGGCGCCGCCAGCGCCTCCGCCAGCGCCACCAGCGCCTCCGCCGCCCCCTGCTGCGCCACCGCATCCCCGGCGATGATCACCGGCCGCTGCGCCCCCTGCATCAGCTTCGCCGCCCGCGCGATCTCGCTGGCGTCCCCCATGATCCGCGCCGCCACCCGGCTCGGCTGCCCAATCGCCACCTCGCCCTCGGCGTTCATCACGTCGACCGGCAACGAGACGAACACCGGCCCGGTCGGATGCGCCAGTGCGGTCTTCACCGCCCGATGCATCAGCCGCGGAAGATCGCCGATCGAGCGGGCCTCCACCGCATACTTGGTGAAATGCGCCGCCATCGGGGGAAGTTCGGCGTAGAGATTAGGCTCGGTGATGCCGAACCCCTGCGCCTGCTGCCCCGCCGTCACCAGCACCGGCGAGCCCGCCTTCATCGCGTCGAACATCATGCCCATCGCGTTGCCGAGCCCGGGCGCCACATGAACGTTGCACGCCGCGATGCCACCCGAGGCCCGCGCGTATCCGTCGGCCATCGCCATCACCAGGGATTCCTGGAGGGCGAGGACGTAGCGAATATCCTCCTCCCCCGCGAGCGCATCCATCAGCGGCAATTCGGTGGTGCCGGGATTGCCGAACAGCACCCGCACCCCCTCCTGCTTCAAGAGCTCAAGAAACAGCCGCCGTCCATTCGTGTTCATCGCCGCCTCACCCAAGTGCCGCCATGGCACGATCGACATTGTCCCTGAACCGGTACCAGCTCCCGACCGCCGGAAGGAACCAGGGATTGCCCGAATACATCGGGTGATCCGGGAAGTCCTCGGTCTCGAAGTGGCAGTTGTAGTTCGCCAGTTTCGCGATCTTCCGCGCCGTCTGGGTGCCGAGATACGTCATCATCGCCACCCCGCTGCCGTTGCAGCCAAGGAGGTAATGCATCCCGTCCTGCCGCCCCATATGCGGTGTCGCATCAAGCGTGAAGGCGACATTCCCGGTCCAGCAATGCGTCACCCGGACGCCCTTCAACTGCGGAAACCGCGCCACCATCATCGCGTGCAAGGCCGGCGCGGTAACCTCGGGGGTCGCCGCGGTAAACCGCGCCCGCCCGCCGAACACCACGCGCTTGCCATCCGGCGACATGCGGTAATAGGTCAGCACCCGCTTGGTATCGCCCAGCGTGCGGTTATTGGGGATGAGCGACTTGGCCAGCGCCGGGTCGAGTTCCTCGGTGGCGATGATATGGCTCGCCACCGGAATCACCCGCCGCTTCAGCTGCGGTGTAACATCGCCCGTGTACCCATTGGTGGCGATCACCACCTCATCCGCCGCCACCTCGCCCCGCCCGGTCCGCACCGTCCAGCCGCCGTCGCCGCCGCTGATCCGCTCCACCGGCGCCATCGCGCAGACCGGGATGCCCCGCCGACGCACCGCGTCGAGCAACCCCTTATAGTAGAGGGCGGGATGCAGCGAGGCAGCGCGGTTCACCACCAGGCCACCATAATAATAGTCGCTCGCCATCTCCTCGCGCTGGCGCTCGCGCGGCAACATGTAGCACTCCGAGGCGGCGGCCTCGTTCAGCAGCTTCACCCGCTTTTCCTGGCTCGCGTAGTGCTTCGGCGTCCAGGCGCCGGAGAAGCGGCCGTTCTTCTGCCAGAAGCAGTCGATATTCTCCTCGCGGATCAGCCGCTCGATGGTGCCGAAGGCGTCCGCCGCGTCGGTCAGCAGCCCCCGCGCCCGCTCGCTCTCGGGGTCGAGCGCCTTGCCGGTGAAGCTCTTGCCGATATTGACGCCGCCCGACACCGCCCCGCCGCTGCGCGTGGAGGCGCCATGGCCCAACTCCTTGGCCTCCAGCACCACGCAATCGACGCCGAGGCGATGGAGTTCGAGCGCGGTGGCCAGCCCGCCATAGCCACCGCCGACAATGGCGACGCGGACGGATTTGGGTATATCGACGAGCTCGCCGGCCGCCGGCTTATAGGCTTCCCACCAATATGGCTCCGGCTTGAACCCCGGCGCGAAAATCCCGCCACTCGCCATTGCGAACCCTCCTTGCACCGATGTTTCCCCGGTGGAGGAAGGATGGGCGGGGTGGGAGGGTGGCGTCAATGGGAGGGAGGAAGCGGTTCTTTTTTGAAAAAAAGAATACTCCGTTCACTTGAGAACCCGAATTTTCGGGTCGCGTTGATGCCATGAAACGTGGAATCGAAAACGGAAGTGTGCAGC
>CAIYPH010000464.1 GCA_903928045.1 uncultured Rhodospirillales bacterium | reverse complement strand
GAACCAAAAAACTTTTCATTCCATCCATGCCGTTGGCGTACACCCCTCGGATAGGCCGGAGCGGCACATATCAAAGTGAAAAAAGTTTTTTGCTTCTTTTTTTCAAAAAAGAAGCGCTTCCTTCCCCCCATCCCGACAGCGCCCTACTCCCCGATCAACTCAGCAAGCGCCGCATTCAGGACGCTGGCGCGGAACGGCTTGCGCAGCACCTTGACCTCGATGCTGAGCTCGACCGAGGCGCCGTAGCCGGTGATCAGCAGGCAGGGCAGGCCAGGCTGAAGCGCGCGGGCGCGCTGCACCAGGTCCTCGCCGGACATGCCTGGCATCGACTGGTCGGTGACCATGGCGGTGAAGCGCTCGCCGGCGGTCAGCCGTTCGAGCGCGGCTTCCGGCCCGGCGGCGATGATGGGGATATAGCCGCCGAGGGTCAGCAGCTCGGCGGTCAGCTGGAGCACGTCGGGGTCGTCATCGACCAGCAGGATTCGGCTTTCCGCCATTATGCTTCCCGATAGATCAGCAGGATCACGCCCACCAGAACGAAACACACCGGCCAAACGCCACCGGCCCGCCGCGCTTCCGGCCCGTCGAGGCGCAGCTCCAGCCATCTTGCCCACCCCGCGACGATCCCCGCAAGCGCCAACGGCGTGTGGGTGAGTTCGATCAGCAACTGGTCCTTCACGTTCGCGATGGCATGGCTGTGCGTCAGCAGCGCGGCGCCACCGATCGCGGTGACGAGCGGAAACACCAGCGCCCAGGGCGACTTCGCGCCGCCCTTCAGCCGCACCCGCCATTCGAACAGGCCGAAGACGATGATCAGCAGCACGAAGAAGCGGTGCTGCAATACCTCGACATCCCGCAGCGACTCGAAGAACCCCTCATGGCCCATCGGCCACACCTCCGGGTCGCTGCGCAGGAACAGGAAGCCGGCAAGCCCGAGGAACACCAGCGGCCAGTGCCGCGCCGGGCCGAGGCCGCGCCGGTGCGCCATCGCCAGCAGGCCGATGACGAGGACGAAGATACCGGACCAGTGGTGGTTGTATTCCGACCAGGCGACATCCTCGGCATTACGCGGCGGAATCTCGCCGGAGCCGGGCACGAAAGCCGCCGCCGGCTTGCCGGCGTTCTGCGCCGCCTCGGCATCGAGCCGGGCCTGCAGGGCGGGCAGCGTCAGCGCGTCATGATCGGGCGATTGCAGCCGCGGCATCACCGGGCGGTTGCGCTCATAGATCTCGTGAAGGCTCACCCGGTCATTCGCCAGGTCCACCGCAGGGGGCACGGAAGTGAGCGAGGCCGCGGCGAAGAACAGGGTGATACCGATGCCGATCTCGGCTTCGGCGCAGCGGCGCAGGCGGCGGCGCGGGGTCGCCGGGTCATCCCCCAGGGCGGCGATGGTGTTGAAATTGCCGCGCCCGAGCAGCAGCAGCATGACGAACAATGCCGCCTTGGTGCCGGCCATCACCCCGTAGGCGGTGCCGTAGAGGCCGGACAGGTCGCCGATATAGGCGATGAACAGCCCGAGCGCGCTGACCAGGATGAACCCGACGCCGATCTGGCAGATGAGCGAGAAGCGCCGGCCGATCGCCAGGGTTGCGGCGGGGGTGTCGTAGCGGGCGAGGGCGGCGACGAAGGCGGGGATACCGCCGATCCAAATGGCCGCGCCGAGTTGGTGCAGCGCCGAGACTGCGAGCAGCACGCCGCGATCCTCAAGTCGCGCGGCCGCATGGGTGGTGGCGGTGCCGGCCGCGATGATGACGGCGCCCAGCGCCACGGCCAGAGCGGCGGCGGCGGAGCCGCGGGGCGACGATATGAACCCGGCCAGCAGGACCGCCAGCAGCACGGAAGCGGCGATCTTCACCAGCCCGGCAACGGCGAATTCGGCCCCGACCACGCCGGACCACGCAATGTCGAGCGTGCCGGTCAGCACCGCGCCGTCGAGCCCGATGCGCAGCGCCTCGCTCAGCGCCAGCACGATCGCCGCGACGGCGCCGATCTGAGCGGTATCGCGCCGCAGCCCGCGCTCCTCCGGCCCGAACATCCAGCGGAGCGGGCGCACCAGGAAGACCAGGAACACCACGCTGCCCACCGCGGCGGATTGCGCGGCGATCACCGCCCCGTGCAGGACGATGACGAGATAGCCGAACAGGTCGACGAGCAGCGTCACGGCGCGGGGGGCTTCGCGGTGAAGCGGATTTCGCCGCGGGTGATGTGGCCATCCACCGCCAGCACCTGCCACCGCAGGGTCTGGGCGCCCGGGGCGAGGTCGATCGGGGTGCTGAGCACGTCCGGCCCCTCGCCATGGGTGATCGGCAGCACGCGCTCCATCCCCCCCGGCGCGACGAGGGCGACGCGGGAGCGGGCTGCATCGATGCGGCTGTTGAAGCGCAGGCGCAGCGTGGCCGGCCCGGGCGCAACGGTGGCGCCCTGGCCTGGCTGGCTGTCGAGCAGAATGGCGTGGGCCATCGCCGGAAGCGGCAAGGCACAGGCCAGCAACAGGGTCGCGAGGATCAGGCGGCGCGGCATCGTCAATGCAATCACGTTATGATAACGGGCTTTCCGTCTAGCGCGCGGCCGCCGCACTGTCCATCGCCGCGACGGGTTGCCGCAGCCGGGCAAACCATGTCTAGTCCGCCCACCCCGCCACCGCTCCGGACGACGATGAGCCGCACTCCGCCCCCCACCCGCGCCGATTTCCGCTGGTTCATGCCCATCACCACGCGCTGGATGGACAATGATCCCTTCGGCCACGTCAACAACGTGGTCTATTATTCCTGGATCGACACCGCGGTGAACCGCTTCCTGATCGATCACGGCCTGCTCGATATCGCCACCAGCGAGATCGTCGGTATCGTCGCCGAGACGGGCTGCCGCTATTTCTCCGAGGTCGCCTACCCCGACGACATCTGGGTCGGCCTCGCGGTGGAGACGCTGGGGCGCAGTTCGGTGCGCTACGCCTGCGGGATTTTCCGCGACGATGCCGATGTTGCCTCGGCGGAGGCGCATTTCGTTCATGTCTATTGTAACCGCGCGGCGATGCGGCCGGTGCCGATCCCGGATTTCATCCGGGCCGAAATGCAGAAAATCCAACGCCCGGCCTGAACGGCGGGCCATCACCAGGAGGGAACCACCATGGATACCGGTCTCAAAGGCAAAAAGGCCATCGTCTGCGCCGCCAGCAAGGGGCTCGGCCGCGCCTGCGCCATTTCGCTCGCCCGTGAAGGCGTCGATCTCGTCATCACCGCCCGCACCGCCGAAACGCTGGAAGCCACCGCGGCCGAAATCCGCGCGATGACCGGCGTCAACGTGATCGCCGTCGCCGGCGACATCACCACCGAGGCCGGCCGCGCCGCCGCACTCGCCGCCTGCCCGGAGCCGGACATCCTCGTCAACAACGCCGGCGGCCCGCCCCCCGGCGATTTCCGCGACTGGGACCGCGACGCCTGGATCAAGGCGGTGGACGCCAACATGCTGACGCCGATCTTCCTCATCAAGGCCGTCGTCGATGGCATGATCGCCCGCAAGTTCGGCCGCATCGTCAACATCACCTCGGCCTCGGTGAAGTCGCCGATCGCGCATCTCGGCCTGTCCAACGGCGCCCGCGCCGGCCTCACCGGCTTCGTCGCCGGCCTCGCCCGCCAGGTGGCCCGCCACAACGTCACCATCAACGGCCTGCTGCCCGGCCCCTTCCTCACCGACCGGCTGAAGGGCACCACGGCGCAGATGGCGGCGAAATCCGGCCGCTCGCTGGAGGATGAAATCTCCTTCCGCATGAAGGACACGCCGGCCGGCCGCGCCGGGGACCCCGCCGAGTTCGGCGACGCTTGCGCTTTCCTGTGCTCGGTGACCTCGAGCTTCATCGTCGGCCAGAATCTCGTGCTTGACGGCGGGGCCTTCAACTCCTCGATGGGCTGATCCGGCTTGCCGCTGTTGCCGCGGGCCTCTAGGCTCCGCGGCAACAGACGGGAGCCTGACTATGATGCGCAAAGCCACGTTCTTCGCCGCCGCGATCGCCGCCGCCGTTTCCCTTGCCGGACCCGTGCAGGCCCAGAAATCCGCCGATACGCTGCGGGCGATCAACTGGACCCAGGTCCCCGACATCACCCCCTACTACAACCAGATCCGCGACGGTCTCGTGGTCTCCCATCAGGCGTGGGACCAACTCGTCTACCGTGATCCGGAAACCTTCGCGATCAAGCCGCTGCTGGCGACCTCGTGGAAATACATCGACGACACCACGCTGGAATTCGCCCTCCGCAAGGGCGTGAAATGGCACGACGGCAGCGCCTTCAGCGCCGACGACGTGGTCTACACTTTCAACTCCATTCTCACTGACAAGCTGGTCTCGGTGCCCAGCAACTACGCCTGGATGGCCGGCGCCGAGAAGGTGGACGACTACACCGTGCGGGTGAAGCTGAAGCGCGTCTTCCCCGCCGCCATTGAATACCTCGCCATGGTGCTGCCGATCCTGCCCAAGGCTTACCGCGAGCGCGTCGGCGTCGAGGCCTATTCCAAAGCGCCGATCGGCACCGGGCCCTATCGCTTCACCAAGGTGGAATCGCCCGGCCTGTTCGAGTTCGAGCGCTTCGAGGACTACTACGCCGACAGCCCCAAGCCCAAGCCGGCGATCCGCCGCCTCGTCATCCGCGAAGTCACCGACGGTACTACCGCGCTCAACGAGCTGATCGGCGGCAAGTCCGACTGGACCTGGAACTTCATCCCCGACAATTTCGAGAACATCGCCCGCATCCCCAACCTCACCGCCGTGTGGGGCGAGGCGATGCGGGTGAACTTCATCGGGTTCGACGTCGCCGGCCGCACCGGCGCCAATAATCCGCTGACCAACCCCAAGGTGCGCCAGGCCATCGCCTACGCCATCAACCGCGCCGACATGGCGAAGAACCTGATGAAGGGCGGCTCGCGGGTGATCGACACCCCCTGCTTCCCCACCCAGTTCGGCTGCGACACCACGGTGGCGGTGCGCTACGAGTACGACCCCGCCAAGGCCAAGGCGCTGCTCGCCGAGGCCGGCTACCCCAACGGGTTCGAGACCGAGCTGGTGACCTTCCTGCTGCCGCAATTCGGCGCGGCGGTGCAGAACTACCTCGCCCAGGTCGGCATCCGCGCCAAGCTGTCGCAGCTGCAGGTGAGCGCGGTGATCCAGCGCGGCATCGACGGCAGCATCCCGATGTCGCTGTCGAACTGGGGCAGCTTCTCCATCAACGACGCCTCGGCCTACCTGCCCTCCTTCATCAACGGCGGCACGCAGGACTATATCCGCATCCCCGAGCTGCAGAAGCTGGTCGAGCAGGCCGGCGCCAGCACCAACCCCGATGAGCGGCGCAAGAACTACAGCGCGGCGATCAAGATGCTCACCGAGCAGATGATGTATCTGCCGATGTTCAACTCGGTGGTGACCTACGGCATGACCAAGCAACTGAACTTCAAGCCCTACCCCGACGAACTGCCGCGCTTCTACCTGTCGTCGTGGAAATAAGGACGGACATGCGCGCGATCCTCCTGGCCGTCCTGCTGGCCGCTGGTCTCCTTGCGGGGCCGGCAGCGGCGCAGAAATCCACCGACACGCTGCGGGTGACGTGGCGTGACGGCATCCCCAATGTCGATCCCTACTACAACTCCCTGCGCATTGGCCTGATTGTCGCGCATCACGCCTGGGATGGTTTGCTGGCCCGCGATCCCGAGACGTTCCAACCGCGCCCAGCGCTGGCGACCGGCTGGAAATATACCGATCCCACCACGATCGAATTCACCCTGCGCCGCGGTGTGACCTTCCACGATGGCTCGCCCTTCACTGCCGATGACGTGGTCTACACCCTCACCACCCTGCTGACCGACAAGAAGCTGGCGGTGCCCAGCAACTTCGCCTGGCTGCAAGGGGCAGAAAAGGTGGACGACTTCACGGTGCGCGTGAAGTTGAAGCGGGTGTTTCCCGCCGTGCTCGAATACCTCTCGATGGTGGTGCCGATCTGGCCGAAAGCCTATCGCGAACGCGTCGGCGAGGAGGCGTATGCCAAGGCCCCGGTGGGGGCCGGCCCCTATCGCATCACCAAAATCGACGGCGTCAGCGAAATCGTCATGGAACGGTTCGAGGGCTACTACAAGGACAGCCCCAAGGGCCGGCCGCCGATCAAGAACCTGGTGATCCGCAGCGTCACCGATTCCTCCGCCGAACTCACCGCTCTGCTTGGCGGCAAGGCTGATTTCATCTGGAACTTCCCCGCCGATAATTTCGACAATATCGGCAAGATGCCCAACCTGGTCGCGCTGCGGGCGGAGAGCATGCGGGTCGGCTATTTGTCGATCGACGCTGCCGGTCGCACGGCGCCGGGCAATCCGCTGACCAACCAGAAGGTCCGCCAGGCGATCTACCACGCGATCGACCTCAAGCAGATCGCCGACAAGCTCGTGCAGGGCGGCTCACGCGTGCCGGAGGCGCCGTGCTTCCCGACGCAATTCGGCTGTGACGCCGCCGTAGCGGTGAAATACGCCTATGATCCCGCCCGCGCGAAGGCCCTGCTGGCCGAGGCCGGCTTCGCCAACGGCTTCGAGATCGACCTCGTCACCTACGTGCTGCCCAGCTACAGCACCGCGGTGCAGAACTACCTCGCCGCCGTCGGCATCAAGGCGCGTATCCTCCAGCTCCAGGCCTCGGCCGCAATCCAGCGCTCGCTTGAGGGCAAGAACCCGCTCTACATGGGCAGTTGGGGCAGCTACTCCATCAACGATGTCTCGGCGAGCCTGCCCTTCTTCTTCACCGGCGGCGGCGACGACTATGCCAGGGATCCCGAGGTGAAGCAGCTGGTGGAGGCCGGTGGCGCAACCACCGATGTCGATGAGCGCAAGAAGAACTACAGCGCCGCCATCCGCCGCATCACCGAGCAGGCCTACTGGATTCCGATGCACACCTACGTGACCACCTACGGCATCAGCCGGCAGCTCGATTTCAAGCCGTATCCCGACGAACTCCCCCGCTTCTATCTGGCGAAATGGAAATGACCTTCAGCCTCTGCACCCTGCTCGACAACGGCGCCGCCACCGGCTGCGTCGAACTCCCCTCCGGCACATATCGCCTCAGCGACGTCGGCGCGCCGGCGACCGTCGCCGAGTTGTTCGCCGACTGGCCGCGCTGGTACGCCCATCTGAACGGGCTGGTGCCGACCGCCACACCGTTGCCCGCCGGGCTGCCGGTGCTGGCACCGCTGCAATTCCCCGGGAAAATCCTCTGCGCCGGCGCCAACTACTACGACCACTCCGCCGAGATGGGCGTGCAGGACCTGCGCAAGGAAGCCCAGCGCCTGTTCTTCTTCTTCAAGCCGCCGCGCAACGCCGTGGTCGGCCCCGGCCCCACCGTGCGCAAGCCGATCGGCACCCAGGCGATGGATTGGGAGGTCGAGCTCGCGCTCGTCATCGGCAAGACCGCCCGCAACGTGTCGGAAGCCGATGCGATGAGCCATGTCGCCGCCTACACCGTCGCCATCGACTTCTCGGCGCGCGACCATAACCGCGCGCCCGAGACCTTCTACAAGCTCGACTGGGTGGCCGGCAAAGGGCACGACACCTGCTGCCCGATGGGGCCGCGGCTGATCCCGGCCGCCGATATCGGCGATGCGATGGATCTCGCACTCAGCCTCTCCGTCAACGGCGAGATGAAGCAGAACGCCCGCACCTCCGGCATGATCTTCAACATCGCCGAGCAGATCGCCACCGCATCGCGCATCATGACGCTCGACCCGGGCGACGTGATCCTCACCGGCACCCCCGCCGGCGTCGGCGCGCCGAAGCAGACCTTCCTCTCCGTCGGCGATCAGGTGATCGCCGAGGTCGAGAAGATCGGCAAGCTCGCGGTGACGATCCTGCCGGAGGGTTAACCCCCCCGGCTACTCCGCCGCGTCCGCCGAAGCCGCGCCGCCGCCATAGGCCGCATCGGCGGCGGCGCGGCTGACGTAGCCATCCGCCACGTCGTCATCGAGGCGCTCGCGTCGGCGCTGGCGCGGATCGCCATAGCCGGAACCGCCGGCGAGCTGCACCTCAACGATGCGGTCGGCGCGATCGATGCTGACGAGTTCGCCGGTGCCGCAGTCATGCACCACAATTCCGGCAAGGTCCTTCACCACCCCATGCACCCCGCCGCCATGGCGGCCGCCGAACAGGCCCTCATTGGTGATGCCGACGCCCTCGGGATAGACGGAGAACAGGGTCGGCCGCCCGTCGTCATGCAGTTTGCGCAAGCTGGTGCGCACCCCCATGCCGCCGCGCTGGCGACCTGGCCCGCCGCTGTCGGTCACCAGGGTTTTCTCCAGCACCAGCACCGGGGCGCGGGTTTCCATCAGCTCGATCGAGGTATTGGCCGCCGAAGTCGGGTAGAGCAACGCCGATTTGCCGTCCGAGCGCGAGCAGGCGCCCTGGCCGCCGCCCATGAAGAAATGGTCGGCATAGGTGTGCCCATCAGCGTCGCGCCCGTATATATTGACGGCATGGGGCAGCCCGGTGGCCGCCTGCACCTGGTTCGGCGCCGCCTCGGATAGCGCGCGGAAAATGTTGGGGGCGATATACCAGCCCGTTCGCGTGCGCAGGTTCACCGCCACCGGCCGGTCGCAGTTGAGGATGGAGCCCGCGGGCGCCTTCACCGTGAAGGGCCGGTAGCAGCCGGCATTGCTGCGGATCTGCGGCGAGAGGATGCATTTCAGCGGATAGGTCGTGTGCGCCGCGGTGTAGGTGAAGGTGCAGTTGAGCCCGCCCTGCACCTGCTGCGGCGGCGCGCCCTCGAAATCCACCTCGATCGTGTCGCCCGCGACGGTCACCTTCACCGGGTAGCGCAGCTGGGTGCCGAGCGGGTTGTTGAAGATCTCGCTCTCATAGGTGCCATCCGGCAGCGCGCGGATGGCCTCGCGCATCGCCTGCTCCGAACGGTCCTGCACCACGGCGGCCAGCGCCCGCAGATCATGCATGCCGTAATCGTTCATGAACTCAAGCAGCCGGTCGGCGCCGAGCTGGTTGGCGGCGACGAAGGAGTGCAGGTCCCCCAG
>CAIYPH010000463.1 GCA_903928045.1 uncultured Rhodospirillales bacterium | reverse complement strand
TCGCTTCGTCATGTTCGCTCCTGATCCGCGGCAACATTGCCGCTGTCAGGCAGGAAATCCACCTATCGCTCTGTCCGAATTTCCCGAGCCACCTCTGCTCGGCCGAGCCGTGCTCTATGGCCTCGCCGCCTATGGCCGGGACGGGGCCGGGCGGGCGCTCCACATCCTGCGACACGAGTTCGACACGGCCATGGCGCTGCTGGGCTGCTCGAGCCCGGCGCAGTTGGGTCGCGAATTGCTTGCCGGAGAGACCGCATGAGCCCTGATCCCGCCGCGTGGTTCGCCGCGACCTACGCCGAAGCCGATCACCTCTTCGTCGCCGCCGCGGGGGCGCGCGCATTCGAGACGCATGCGCATCCCGCCGCTGGCCTGGCCGGCGAGGTGCTCGCGACCCGCGTGCTGCGCCGGGGGCCAATCCACGCGCGCCGGGTGGTGTTTCTGCAGGCTGGCACCCATGGCACCGAGGCGCGCGCCGCCGGGGGCCTCCTCACCGGCCTGCTGACCAGCGGCCCGCCGGCGCTGCCGCCCGACACCGCGCTGGTGATGATCCACGCCATCAACCCCTGGGGTGCCGCCTGGGACCGCTACGTCAACGAGGACAATGCGGACCTGATGAAGAACTTCCTCTACGGCGACACCCCCGCCGCAACGGACCCGCTGTTCGCCGCCTTCGACCATATGCTGGACATCCTCTCCCTCGGTGCCCCAGGCGCGCTTGAACGGCTGGCACCGCGCCGGCAGGCATTCGAGGCGTTGCACGGTGCCGATCGGCTCCTCGCCTGCCTCAAGGCCGGGCAGGCCATCCGGCCAAGCTCGATCGTCTATTACGGACAGCGGCGGAGCTGGTCGAAACGCCTGCTCGATGACATCGTCGCCCGCCACGGCGCGGGTGCCGAGCGGATCCTGTTCGCCGATCTTCACACCGGCCTCGGTGCCTGGGGCGCCGCCAGCACGGTCGGCGTCGGCCCCGGCGCGAGCCCCGCGCGCGTGCGTGCCTGGATGGAAGGCGACGTCATCGAGAGCGACCTCGTGCTCTCCCGCTTCCGCGCGTTCTACCACCCGCCCGGCGCCGATTGGGCGCGGGCCTATTGGGCCAGCAACTCGGCGGCGATCGGCCGGCTCATCGCGGGCTTCACCGCCTGATCCTCGGGATCCGGCAGCAGATACTTGAAGATGATCTCCTCGCCGAGCGGGATGTCGCGCACCACGGCGGCACGCAAGGCCGCGGGGTCCTTGGCGGCCAGCGCCTCGATCATCTTGAGGTGCTCGTCCTGTGCCCGGCCACGGCCGATGAAGGGTGGCTCCAGCAGGCCGGAGTCCGGGTCGCTATAGAGGAAGACGACGTAGGGGCTGGTGGAGAGCCAGACGGTCTCGATCAGCATGCGCAGCGTCGGCATGTCGGCGGCGTCGTAGAGGCGGAAATGCAGGTCGCGATGGGCGCGCATGCAGCCGGGAATATCGCGCTTCTCGCGGCTGCCAATCAGCTCGCCGTAGAGCCGATACATGTCGGCGAGCAGCCCGGCCGGCATCCGTCGCGCCGCCACCTCGGCGGCGTGGGGCTCCAGCAGCAGGCGGATATCGCGCAGTTCGGCAAATTTCGCCCGCGTCAGCAGCGGCACCGTGATCGTTCGGCCAGGCTCGGCATGGAGGGACCCCTCGGCGACAAGTTGCAGCAGAGCCTCACGCACCGGCGTGACGCTCGCCTGGAAACGCGCGGCGACGTCGCGAAAGGTGAGCCGATCCCTGGGCCGCAACTCACCAAGCATGAGCGCGTCCCGCAAGCGATCGTAGAATTGGCGATTCAGGATCGTGCGCGGGGCGGCGGACAAGGCATTCCTCCTATCACCCGCGTTGTCACATATTTGGTCAGCGCAGGCGAGCCATCCCCGGTTGGGCAGCGACATGTTGGATCGCCGGCTCAGCTTTCGCCGTCGTGAAGCAGCGAGCACCAGCCGCCCATCAGCGAGGCCTCAGACGCCTCGGCCCTAGCGGGTTTCGTCGCCAATTCTGTTGAGACCCTCGGTGCGCCGGAATGTCGGCAGCCCGACGCCCGTGGCCTCGAAACCGCCATCATTGCCGATCGCCTGGCCGTTAAGGTAGCTCGCCTCCCGACTACAGAGAAACCCGACGAGATTGGCCATCTCCTCGGTCGTCCCGTAGCGACCCAGCGGTATAGTGTCGTAGTAGTCGGCGCGGATGGCGGGTGAATGGACAAGCTTCGCCATCTCGGTCTCGACTGGGCCGGGGCATATCGCATTGACCCGAATGCCGTAATTCGCCAATTCCACCGCATACTGCTTCGTCAGATGGATGATTGCCGCCTTGCTCGTGCCGTATGCAATCCGCAGCGTGCTGGCCCGAAGCCCGGAAATCGAGGCGATGTTGACGATCGCTCCGCTGTTGCGGGCCTTCATGGCCGGCGCGAAAGCCTGGGTGCATAGGAAAGTACCGTCGAGGTTGCTCCCAAGCACGGTTCGCCACTCGGCATAGGTGGTGTCCAGCGCGGGCTTGAAGACTGCAACGCCGGCGTTGTTGACCAACGCATCGACCCGGCCCCATCGGGCGGCGACGCGCAACGCAGCCTCCTCTACCAGCGCCTGATCCGATACGTCGCATGGGATGGCCAACACGCGCTCCCCGCCATCCAGCGAGGTCTCTGTCGCTGCGAGGGTGTCGCGATCGATGTCTAACAGGGCGACGCGGCAATTGTGGGCGAGGAACCACTTCGCGATCGCCAGGCCGATGCCACGGGCGCCTCCGGTGACCACGGCGACCTGAAGGTCTGCTGACGGGTTGGGCATGGTCGGAACCTATGGCATTCTGTTGCCATGACGCGGTTAAGCGCGTCTCACCGGCTTGGCAACAGCAAGACGATCGCCCCGAGCGCGCGTTCGGCGCTCGAGTTTCGGGTGGTGGTTCGCTTCCCACGCTTGGCACAGGCAGCTTCGTGGACGGCATACCGACGGGCCACTTTCTCTGCGATGGGCGTAGTGAGATCCTGCACGCTACCACCTTCCGCCCGCGTCGTGACCTGACGCTGCAAAATGTTCGACGCCCCTTTGGGTGACGGCATGATCGTCGAGGCCACCGGCTGGCAGTAAACCAACGTCCGCGGCCACTATCTGCCTATCAACTTATCCAGTGATACGGCGGAATTTCTGCATGCGGCGCAGCTTGTCGGGCCGGGGAGTGCCGGGGAACACAGCTGCCCAGTCATTGGCGATCACCTCACCGACGTAGAGGTCGCCCACCGAATCCAGCGCCACGCTGTGCGGCGCTACGAAGGCGCCGGGCGCGGTGCTCGGCGTGTCCAGGCCCAGTCGGTTGATCAGCCTGCCGTCATTATCAAGTACCATCAGCCGCGGCCCGAGATTTGGGGTGGCGTGGTTGACCGCCATGTAAGGCCCGAGTTCGCCGACGAGCAGGCAGGGGCAGGCACCCTTGGTGATGGCGAGGCCGCAGGGGCGGTGCAGGTTGTTGATCTGGCGGAGGTAATTGCCTTCCCCGTCGAATACCTGGATACGGTGGTTCTCGCGGTCGGCGACATAGACCAGTCCCGCAGTATCGCAGGCGATGTTATGCGGCAGGTTGAACTCGCCCTCGCGGGTTCCTGGTCGGCCCCAGGTCTTGATCAGTTTGCCATCCGGCGAGAACTTGTGAACGCAGGCATTGGAGTAGCCGTCAGAGACGTAGATGTCCCCGGTAGGCGACAATGCGGTGTGGGTGCAGCGGCAGAACGGCGCGTTGCTCATGAAGGGCGAGGGTTGGTTGGGCACGCCGATCTGCAGCAGCATTTTGCCGTCTGGCGTGAATTTGCGGACGGTATGATCGCCATTATCGGTCAGATAGAGGCTGTCATCCGGGCCGATGCTGGCCCCATGCGCGTTGGTGAACACCCCATGGCCCCAGGAGGCCACAAACACGCCCGTCCGGTCGAGCACCACCACGGGGTGGTCTCCACGGTTGAACAAATAGACCCGATCCCGAGAATCGACAGCGATACCCGCGACGTCGCCCAACTCGATCCCGGGTGGCAGCTGTTCCCAACCCTCGATCGCCTCGAAGCGGAACTCGTCGAAAATGCTCATGCTGCGTCCTGTCGTGGGATTGGGATGGTTGTAGCGCCACGTTGGCGCGGGTGGCTGTTGATGGCAACGGGCGCAAAGATGCGAAACCAAGGGCGCGAGCATACTGGCGGCATGCCCCTGTTTGTGGTGGAGGATCCGGCCGGCCGTCGAGCCCAACGCTGAAAATGGCGCCGCGGATGCGCCCCATGGCACCTATGCGCTCGCTCCGCCGTCGCCCTGCTTGCGCAGCGACCGCACGAAGACGAGCCCGGTTTCCGCAAACCCGGTTCCCCGGCAAAATGCGTGCAGCGAAGCGGCGCCCGCCGTGGCGGCGATTTCCAGTTCGCCACACCCGGCGTTGCGCGCCGCCTGCGCCGCCGCCTTGAGCAGCAGCCGGCCCACCCCCCGCCGCCGCTCCTCCTCGCCAACCAGCAGCGTGGTGATCTGCGCAACCGGGCGCGCGGCCAGCAGGCTCGGATACCAATGCAGCACCACCAGGCCGCTCGGCGGCCCCCACTGCAGCGCCACCAGGGCCGCCGAGGAGGCCTCCCGCAGCGCGGCCAGCCTCTCCGCAATCTCGCGGGCCTCGATCGCGTAGCCCGCGGCGGCCAGCAACGTCGCGAGGCCGGGCGCCTCGGCGGCCGTGGCCGCGCGAATTTCCATCCCGTAGCGATATGCCATCACCCCGGTCCGGGTCGGTCGGTCGGCTGCGAAATGCCCCCCACTCTACCGCCCGTCACTCCCCCGTCCGCGCCACCTGCGGATGCCGCCGGTCGAACTCCGTCAGCGCCCGCCGGGCCGGGCTGATGCGCAGCGTGCGCTCATCGCCGTGCTGGGCGAGGCCGCTGATCACGTCCTGCACGTCGCCGTCGTCGAAGCGCTCCGTCTCCAGCGCCTCCAGCAGCTTGGCGCGATGGATGCGCAACCCCTCCGGCGTGCCCATCGCCACCTCCTTCAGCGTTTTCGCCTCGCCCGGCAGCAGCGCCACCTGCCCGCCGAGCAGATGGCTGTAGCCGCCATCGCGCAGCGTGGGCACCATGTTCGCCGTATAGCGGGACGCCGCGATCTCCTGGATCGACAGGATATCGTTGTTCTGCAACGCAATCCGCCGCCCATTCAGCTCGGCGGCAAATCGGCTGCCGAGCACGCCGATGCGCACCTTGCCGCGCGCCACGTCACGCTCGATGATCCATGTCGGGCCGGCGGTCTGGCTCATCGGGGTCTCCTTCATCCTGCCCGATTATGTCCTGCATCGGCCGGGCCTTTGCAACCGCCCCAACCGACCCCACCTGACACTCGCCGGCTCCCGGCGCACCAACTGCCTCCCGCGAGACCCATGGACCAGTCCCCCTCACCGACCGACAACACCGCCACCCAGCCGGCCTCGGACCGTGTGCGCGCGCGCATCCGCCGCGCCCGCAAGCGCTTCAACGCCAACGACAATATCGCCGAGTTCCTCGAGCCCGGCGATTTCGACGCCCTGCTGGATGAAGTCGCTGGAAAAATGCAGGGCGTGCTGGAAAGCCTCGTCATCGACACCGAGACCGACCACAACACCCAGGACACCGCCCGCCGCGTCGCCAAGATGTATCTCACCGAGGTCTTCCGCGGCCGCTACGAGCCGCCGCCGAAGGTCACCGAGTTCCCCAACGCGGCCTCCCTCAACGAGCTCATGATCGTTGGCCCCATCACCATCCGCAGCGCCTGCTCCCACCATTTCTGCCCCATCATGGGCCGGCTATGGATCGGCCTGGTGCCCAACGAGCACTCCAACCTCATCGGCCTGTCCAAATACGTCCGCCTCGCCGACTGGATCATGAGCCGCCCGCAAATCCAGGAGGAGGCAATCACCCAGCTTGCCGAACTCCTGATGGACAAGGTAACCCCGGACGGCCTGGCGGTGGTGATGGAAGCCGACCATTTCTGCATGCACTGGCGCGGCGTGAAGGACGACGAGGCGAAGATGATCAACAGCGTGATGCGCGGCTCCTTCCTCAAAAACGCCGCCCTGCGCCGCGAATTCCTCTCCCTCATCAAGCTCAAGGGGTAAGCCGCATGCTCGTCCGCTGCCTCTACGCCAGCCGCGCCGCCGTCCCGCTCGACCCCGACTGGGTCGACGCCATCGTCACCCAGTCCCAGCGCAACAACCCGCCCCGCGGCATCACCGGCCTGCTCTGCCACGCCGACGGCATTTTCATCCAGGTCCTCGAAGGCGGCCGCGACGCGGTGAGTGACCTGTTCTCCACCATCGTGCGCGACGATCGCCACCAGGGCGTCCGCCTCCTCGCCTTCGCCGAAATCCCCGAGCGCCGCTTCGGCCACTGGACC
The DNA here is from genome assembly GCA_903928045.1 of uncultured Rhodospirillales bacterium. The sequence continues at coordinate 3,660 of CAIYPH010000463.1, read as the reverse complement.
ATGGGCCGCGTCGATTTCGCCCGTGTCAACGCCTCCCTCCTGCTGAAATACTCCGTCCGCCCAGGGCTCGACCCCTTCACCTCCCCCGCCGCCGCCACCCTCGCCTTGCTCGACGAACTGGTGGCCACTGGGTCCATCATCGGGCGGGCAGGATAACGTCAGGAAGGGAAGCGCGTTCTTTTTGTGAACAAAAAGAACCAAAAAAACTTTCTGGTCCATCCATGCCGTTGGCGTACACCCGGCGGATAGATCGGAGCGGTACCAACCAAGTGGATAAAAGTTTTTTGCTTCTTTTTTTCAAAAAAGAAGCGCTCCCTTCCCCTGCTTGACGAACCCGCCGCAACCCGCTCCATGATCGGCCACCAAGCAAGGGGAGGCCACAATGGACGTCGGCATTCAGATGATTTTCGCCAGCTACGGGTGGGAGAATATGGACGACGGCCAGGTGTGGGACGAGGAAATCCGCCTCGCCCGCCTCGCCGACGAACTCGGCTTCGCCTGCCTCTGGGCCGTCGAACACCACTTCAACGACTACTCCTTCTGCCCCGACAACCTCCAGCTCGCCGCCCACCTCGCCGCCCTCTGCCCCAATGCCGATGTCGGCACCGCCGCGGTCATCCTGCCCTGGAACAACCCGCTCCGCGTCGCCGAGAAAGCCATCGCCGCCGATATCATGTCCGGCGGCCGCCTCCGCTTCGGCATCGGCCGCGGCCTCGCCCGCCGCGAATTCGCCGCCTTCAACCAGACCATGGACCAGTCCCGCGAGCGCTTCGACGAAGCCGCCGCCATGATCCTGGACGCCCTGAAAACCGGCTACATCGAGGGCAACGGTAAATACTACCCCCCGCCCCGCGTCGAACTGCGCCCCCGCCCGCGGCACGACATGTCGGACCGCATCTACGCCGTCGCCTCCAGCGACGACTCCCTTGCCGCCGCCGCCCGCCTCGGCGCCCGCATGGTGATGTTCGCCGATCGTCCCTGGGAACTCCGCTTCCCCGCCATCCAAACCTATCGCCGCCTCTTCGCCGAGGCGCATGGCCGCATCGCGCCGCCCGAACTCATCGCCGATTTCTGCGTCTGCACCACAAGCGCCGATGAGGAGGAGGTCTCGCGCCGCCATCTCGGCAGCTTCGTCAAAAGCAACATCGAGCACTATGAGCTGATGAGCGACCACTTCTCCCAGGCCAAGGGCTACAACGCCTACGCGCAGAAATCCGAGATCGCCCGCAAGACCGGCGTGGAGGGCATGATCGACGGCTTCATGAAAGCCGCCATCTGGGGCTCGCCGGACCGCATCCTGCGCGCGCTGGAAGCCCGCCGCACCCTCCTCGGCGCCTTCGAGATGTCCACCTCCTTCCGCTTCGGCGGCATCCCCTATGACCTCGCCGAAAGCTCCATGCGCCTCTTCGCCAAGGAGGTCCTTCCGGTGGTCAAAACCTGGCAGGCCGAAGCCCCGATAGCTGCCTGACCGGTGACTGACCCCGCCGCCGCCCTCGTCGCGGCGCTCAAACCCCTCCTCCACGCGCTCGACGTGCTGGGCGTCGTTGCCCGGCATTTTGACCCCGCGGAGTATGACGCCGTGATGGAAGCGGTCGGCACGCCCGACGCCGAGCTGCGCGAAGCCCTTCCCGGCCTCGCCGCCCTGCCCGCCGAACTCGCCACCCTCCACACCGCCCTCACCGACTCCGCCGCCGAAGCCATCGCCGCCTTCGACGGTCTGCGCGCGGCGCTCGACTCTGAGGACGGGGTGCGCGCCGTCTTCCGCGCGCTCCGCCACATCCCCCGCGCCCGCGCGGCGCTGTATCCCGCCGCCACACTGCTCGCCCCGGTGAGCCGCTTCTTCCTCGAACCCGCCCGCCGCGACAGCACCGCCCTCCTCGCCGCCCTCGCCAATCCCCGCCCCAACACCGGCGTCCACCACGTCGCCAACGACCCCGGCAGCCGCGGCGGCTACTCGCTCTACGTGCCGGAATACGCCTCCCCCGAGCGCGCCATGCCCCTGGTCGTCGCGCTCCACGGCGGCTCCGGCAATGGCCGCGACTTCCTCTGGACCTGGCAGCGCGCCGCCCGCAGCCACGGCGCCCTCCTCGCCGCCCCCACCGCCACCGGCCCCACCTGGGCCCTCATGGGCGAAGACACCGACACCCCCAACCTCCTGCGCATCCTCGGCGAAATCGGCGCCCAATGGCGCATCGACCCCGCCCGCATCCTCCTCACCGGCATGTCCGACGGCGGCACCTTCACCTACGTCACCGGACTCGAAACCGCCTCCCCCTTCACCCACCTCGCCCCCGTCGCCGCCGCCTTCCACCCCATCCTCGCCCAAATGGCCGACCCCGCCCGCCTCCGCGGGCTGCCCATCACCATCGCCCACGGCGCGCGGGACTGGATGTTCGCCGTCGAGACCGCCCGCCGCGCCCAAGCCGCCCTGGCCGAAGCCGGCGCCGCGGTGATCTACCGGGAATTCGAGGACCTCAGCCACACCTACCCCGGCGAACTGAACGGGGAAGTGCTGGAATGGCTGGCCGCGCCTTGAAGGCGCCAGATTTGGGCACTAAGAGAAGCGTGTTCTTTTTGTGAACAAAAAGAACCAAAAAAACTTTTTACTCCGTTCCATGCCGTTGGCGTACACCACGCGGAAAGGTCGGAGCGGTACAGACCAAAGCGGATGAAAGTTTTTTGCTCCTTTTTTTCAAAAAAGGAGCACTTCCCTCCCTCCTGCCAGGTAACCCCCCGTGCCCGCCCACATCCTCATCGTCGACGGCGCCCCCTCCGCCTCCCAGGACCTGCTGGAGCAATCCGGCGGCCGCCGCCACGGCCCCAACTATGCCGCCGCACTCGATAGCCAGGCCCATCAGAGCGTCGGCGGCGTCGAAACCTTCGTCCTCGCCGCCGCCGACGGCGCCACCCTGCCGCAAGGCATGGCGCTCGCCGATTTCGACGGCATCGCCTGGACCGGCTCGCCGCTGAACGCCTACCACGACACCCCCGCCGTCACCCGCCAGATCGAATTCGCCCGCGCCGCCTTCCAGGCCGGCGTGCCCTGCTTCGGCTCCTGCTGGGGCCTCCAGGTCATGATGGTCGCCCTCGGCGGCAAAGTCCGCCTCAACCCCAAAGGCGCCGAATCCGGCGTCGCCCGCTCCATCCTCCTCACCGAGGCCGGCCGCGCCCACCCGATGTACGAGGGCAAACCCGCCGTGTTCGACGCCCTCTGCGTCCACCAGGACGAAGTCTGCGACCTCCCCCCAGGCGCCGTCGTCCTCGCCGGCAACGCCGTCAGCGACGTCCAGGCCGCCTGTCTGCATGACGGCGAACGCTCCTTCTGGGGCGTGCAATACCACCCGGAATACGACCTGCTGCAAATCTCCGCCATGTTCCGCCGCAGCGCCCAACGCCTGGTCGACCGCGGCCTCTTCCCCACCATCGAACAGGCCCAGACCTTCGCCGCCGATCTCCGCGCCCTCCACGACAACCCCGGCCGCGCCGACCTCGCCTGGCGCTACGGCATCTCGCCGGACATCATCGACCCCAACCGCCACCGCCGCGAATTCGCCAACTGGTTGCGCGTTGAAGTGGCACCCCGTCTCGCGGGGGCGTGAAGGGGAGGGAGGTTGTTCTTTTTGTGAACAAAAAGAACCAAAAAGACTTTTTGATCCGTTT
>CAIYPH010000462.1 GCA_903928045.1 uncultured Rhodospirillales bacterium | reverse complement strand
TCGACCTACGAGTATGACGCGGTACGCTTCCCGCGCATCGACCACCCCACCCTGGTCGCCGCCTTCAAGGAGATCGCCAAGACCGGGCTGCCGGTGGCGGTGCATAACGAGGACCAGGAGCTGGTGGAGCGCCTGACCGCGGAGGCCAAGGCCGCCGGCAACACCTCGGCGATCTGGCATTGCCGCACCCGCCCGCCGCTGGCCGAGACGATGGCGGATCTCGAGATCTTCGAGATCGGGCTCGAGACCGGCGCCCATGTGCATATCGCGCATTCCTCGGTCGCCCGCGGTTTCGAGATCGCCGAGGCCTTCCGCGCCATGGGGGCGCAGGCGACCGGCGAGGCCTGCATCCAGTATCTCTGCATGACCGAGGAGGACATCATCCGCCTCGGCGGGCGTGGCAAGTGCAACCCGCCCTTCCGCACCAAGGAGGAGGTGGAGCGGATGTGGGAGGCGCTGATCGCCGGCAAGATCGCCTATGTCTCGACCGACCACGCCCCCTGGTCGGCGGATCGCAAGGGCTCGCCCGACATCTTCGCCAACGGCGCCGGGCTCACAGGGCTGCAAAGCTACGCGCCGCTGATGTTCACGCTGCTCGACGAGCGCGGCCTCTCGCCCACGCTGATGGCGGCCTATTGCGCCGAGCGCTCGGCCAAGCTGCACGGCATCTACCCGAAGAAGGGGACCATCCGCCTCGGCTCGGACGCCGATCTGCTGGTGATGGAGCGGGCCGACTACGCGTTTGACGAAGCCACCATCCAGGATCGCCCGGAAATGCGCTGGTCCCCCTATCACGGCCGCCGCATGCGGGGCCGCGTGGTGGAGACGGTGCTGCGTGGGCAGACGATCTGGAACGGCACGAACGTGCTGGCCACGCCGGGCACCGGCAGCTTCGTCAAGCGGCAGAGCGCGTAAATGCCGCGCGTCATCCGCGTCGCCGGCGCCCAACTCGGCCCGATCCAGCGTGCCGATACGCGCGCCCACACGATGGACCGTCTGCTCGCGCTGCTGGAACAGGCGGCGGGGCAGGGGGCGCAACTCGTGGTGTTCCCCGAGCTGTGCTTCACCACCTTCTTCCCGCGCTGGTTCTTCGACACCACCCAGGAGCTCGACACGTATTTCGAGCGCAGCGTGCCTGGGCCGCAGACGCAGGTGCTGTTCGATCGCGCCCGCGAACTCGGCGTCGGCTTCTACATCGGCTACGCGGAACTCACGCCGGAAGGGGAGCGCTTCAACACCTCCCTGCTGGTCGGGCCGGATGGCGCGGTGATCGGCAAGTACCGCAAGGTGCATCTCCCCGGCAGCGTCGAGCCCCGAGAAGGCGCCCGCTTCCAGCAGCTCGAAAAGCGCTATTTCGAATACGGCGATCTCGGCTTCCCCACCTTCCGCGCCCCGTCGCTCGCCAACGGTGTGCTCGGGATGCTGATTTGCAATGATCGCCGCTGGCCCGAGGCCTGGCGGGTGCTGGCGCTCCGCGGCGCCGAACTCGTCTGCGTCGGCTACAACTCCGCGGCCTATGACCCCAATGGCGGCACCACCGAAGATGCCGGGCTGCGCACCTTCCACTCCCAGCTCGCCGCCCAATCCAACGCCTACATGAACGCCACCTGGGCCATCGCCGTCGCCAAGGCCGGCGACGAGGATGGCTCGGGGCTGATCGGCGGCTCCTGCATCGTCGATCCCAACGGCGTCATCGTCGCGAGCGCCAAGACCCTCGGCGACGAAATCATCCTCGCCGATGCCGATCTCGATGCCTGCGCCCAGGGCAAGGAGAAGATGTTCAACTTCGCCCAGCATCGCCGCCCGCACTGGTATGGCCCGATCACCGGCCAGACCGGCGCCACCCCACCCGATTGAGGATCCGTCATGCTCAAGCGCCTCGCCGCCGCCCTGTTCGCGCTGCTCGCCGCCATCGCGCCGGCCCGGGCGGCGCATGAGACGCTGACGCTTGGGGTTTCGGCGTTTCCCTCCGGCCTGCACCCGTATTTCGACCCGGAGGTGATCAAGGGCTACATCCTCGCCTTCGCGATCCGGCCGATCACCGCCTTCAACGCGGAGTGGCGGAATACCTGCATGCTCTGCACCGAGCTGCCGACCCTCGCCAATGGGCGGGTGAAACTGGAAACCAGGGCCAATGGCTCGCCCGGCATGTCGATCCGCCTCACGTTGCGCGACGATATCTTCTGGGATGACGGCACGCCGCTGAGCACGGCCGACCTTGCCTTCACCGCGAAAATCGGCGGCGATCCGGCCTCCGGCTTTCCCAACCCGCGGGACTGGGGGCGGGTTGAGCGGGTGGAGGTGATCGATGCCCATACGGCGGTGATGCATCTCGACGAGGTTTGGTCGCTGTACGACCGCATCGGCGGGCTGCTGCCGGCCCATATCGAAAGCAAGGTGCGGGAGAAGGAGGGCGACGCGGCGGGGTATCTCCGCCAGACCACCTACAACCGGGCGCCGACCACGCGGGGGCTGTATAACGGGCCGTTCCGTATCGCGGACTACCAGTCCGGCAGCCAGGTGGTGCTGGAACGCAACCCGGCCTGGCGGGGGACGACACCGGCGTTCGAGCGGGTGGTGGTTCGGGGCATTCAGAACACCGCGGCGTTGCAGGCCAATCTGCTTTCGGGGGATGTGGATTTCGCCCCCGAGTTCTCCGGCCTCACCATCGACCAGGTGATCGCCCTGCAGGCGCAGAACCCGGACCGGTTCGACTACGTATTCCGCTCCACCCTCAGCTACAACCATCTCGACGTGCAGCTCGACAACCCGATGCTGGCGGATATCCGGGTTCGCCGGGCGCTGCTGATGGCGATCGACCGCAAGGCGATCATCGATCGGCTCTATGGTGGGCGGGCCGATCTCGCCACCGCCTGGGTGCCACCGGGGGACCCGATGTTTGCGAAAGACCTGCCGGTGGTGCCGTACGACGTCGCGGCCGCGCGGGCGTTGCTGGCCGAGGCGGGGTGGACGCCGGGGAGCGACGGGATTTGCCGCAATGCGGCGGGGGCGCGGTTGAGCATCACGTTCAACACCAGCTCGGGCATCCGGCTCGGCGAGCTGGTGCAGCAGGTGATCCAGAACCAGTGGAAGGCGGTGTGCGTCGAGGCGGTGATCAAGAACGAGCCGTTCCGCACCTTGTTCGGCGAGACGATGAAGAAGCGGCGGTTCGAGGGGGTGGCGTTGTACTCCTGGGTGCTGGGGCTGAGCTATCCGCCGCGCCAGTTGTATCACAGCGGGTCCATCCCGTCGGAGGCCAACAACTATACCGGCTCCAACTTCATGGACTGGAAAAGTGCGGCGATCGACGAGGGGATCAAGGTGGCGGAGAATGAGCTTGACGAGGGGGCGCGGCGGGCGGCCTGGGCGCGGATGCAGCAGGCGTATGCCGCCGATCTGCCGGCCTTGCCGCTGTTCTTCCCGCAGGTGGGTATCGCGCTGCCGAAATGGCTGAAGGGATACGTGCTCACCGGCATCACCGCCTATCCGCCGCTATGGGTTGAGACATGGAAGGTGCAGCCGTGATGCGGTTCCTGTGGTGTGTGGCCCTCGGGTTGCTGGCGGCGCAGCCGGCGCGGGCGGCGGATCCGGATGCCTTGTGGAAAATCGTCGATGGCAAATGCGCCCCCGCGGCCAAGGCGATCACGCCCCCGAGCCCCTGCACGACGGTGGACCCGGTGCGGGGGGTGGCGGTGTTGAAGGACAACTCGCCGGAGAAGCCGTTCCATTTTCTTGCGATACCCACCGCCAAGGTGACGGGGATCGAGGATAATCGGGTGCTGGAGGATCGGAGTTTCGAGGTGGCCTGGGGGGTGCGGGGGCTGGTGGACACCAGGGTCGGGCGGGCCTTGCCGCGGATGGCGTATGCGTTGGCGGTGAATTCGCGCAACGGGCGGTCGCAGAGCCAGTTGCATATCCATATCGACTGCGTGCGGCCGGATGTGCGGGCGGCGCTGGATGGGGTGGCGATCGGGGAGGCGTGGGCGGTGGTGCCGGTGCCGGTTGATGGGCATCGGGTGATCGCGCGGCGGGTGGCGGGCGAGATGCTGGCGGGGGTGAACCCGTTCCGGCTGCTGGCCGAAAGGGCTGGGGCGGATATGGGGGACTGGACGATCGTGGTGGTGCCGGCGCCCGGCGAGGGGTTTTTTGTTGTTGCGCATAACGATGTGTTCGCGCATGGCGAGGCGATGATGGATTTCACATGCCACGGATTCTGACTGTCGCCGCTGCCCAGCTTGGGCCGATCCAGCAGGCGGAGGGGCGGGAGGTCGCGGTTGCCCGCATGGTGCGGCTGATGGAGCGGGCTTCGGCGCGGGGGGCCGAGCTGGTGGTGTTTCCCGAGCTGGCGCTGACCACGTTTTTTCCGCGGCATTATCATGCGGATCGGGCCGAGGCGGAGCGGTGGTTCGAGAGTGCGATGCCGTCCAACGAGACGGCGCCGCTGTTTGCCGCGGCCAAGCGGCTCAACTTGGGGTTCCATCTCGGCTATGCCGAGCGGACGCCGGAGGGACGGCATTTCAACACCGCCATTCTGGTCAACCCCGAAGGCGAGATCATGTTGAAATACCGAAAGGTGCATTTGCCGGGGCATGCGGAGTTCGACCCGAAGCGCGCGGTGCAGCATTTGGAGAAGCGGTATTTCGAGGTGGGGGATCTCGGGTTTCCCGTCATCCGGGCGCCGATGGGCGGGCTGGAGGGGGTGAATATGGGGATGATGATCTGCAATGATCGCCGCTGGCCGGAGGCGTGGCGGGTGTTGGGGTTGCAGAGTGTGGAACTGGTGATGGTCGGCTACAACACGCCCTCGTTGAACCAGGCGGCTTCGGGGTTCGAGGCGCATCATCTGCGGGTGTTCCATTCCCATTTGAGCGTGCAGGCGGGGGCGTATCAGAACGCGACATATGCGGTGGCGGTGGCCAAGGCGGGGACGGAGGATGGGTGCGAGTTGTTCGGGCATTCCATCATCGTGAACCCGCAAGGGGAAATCCTGGCGCAGGCGACGAGCTGGGATGACGAGGTGATCGTGGCGGATTGCGATCTCGAGGTGTGCCGGCTGGGGCGGACGACGATTTTTGCTTTCGACAAGCACCGGCGGCCGGAGGCATATGGGCGGATTACCGGGCAGGTCGGCGCGGTTGATCCGCCGGTGTGGGGCGCATAATTGGTTCGATATCGTAACTAATTGCGCGCGCGTTTCCCGGTCACGCCGGGCGGCGTTTGAGAAATTGCAGGGTTGAGGGGCGGTTCTCCGAGTTGGGGTACCAGAGGGCCTGCTTGCGCTCGGCGTAGGTGAGGCGGCGCGGCCGGGTGGGCGGTTGTGGGGCGGGCGGCTTGGCGGCGCGCGGCAAGGGCGGCACGCAGTCGGCGGAGATGCCGAGCATGTGGAGGATCGGCCGGAGCATGCGCTGGGCGCGGGGTTCGGCGGCGACGATGCTGGCCAAAGCGGGGTCGGACAGAGCGAGCCCGATGGCGCCGGCCATGGCGGCGCCGTGGTGAAGGGTCGCGGTGCGCAGCCAGGCGCGGCGCTGGGGGAAGCGGATGCGGGGCGGCTGCGGCCTAGCGGCGCGCGCGGTGGCGGCTTGGGTGCGCCGGCGCGGGGGCGCGAGGGTGCCGGCGACGGCGCGGGCGATAAGGGCGGCGAAGCGGGTGTTGGCGCGGGTGAGGTAGCGGTGCAGGGCCGCCGCGAGTGCGGCGTGCGGGCCGCGGGAGAAGGCGATGGCCATGAGAATGGCGATGCCGTTCAGGGCACAGCGCAGGCGGGCGAGCAGGTGCAGCGCCGCCGGGGCCTCGGCGGGGGCGGAAAAAGCGCGCGAGATCGCCACCAGCTCGGCGCTGGTGATGGGGAACTCCCGATAGGGCGTCTCGTCGTTCATGGTGTGTTCTTAATAGGGTTTGTGCGGGCTTGCAAGAGGAAAGTTTAGCATTTTAAGAAAGATTTACTCTTGACGCGGAGGCGGGGATGGCCCGCCGGAGCAGGCGAGGAGGCTTGCCGCGTGGCCCTGGCGGGCGAGGAGGGTGACGGCGTGCGTATCGAGGGACATGAAGGTTTCCCCGCCGAGCCATTGGCCCTCGAAGGCGATGAGGCCATCGGCGAAATCGCCGCCCGCCGCGAGGGTGGCCAGCCCGGCATCGGCGGCGGGGCGGTTGACGGCGACATTGGCGGCGTTGAGCAGGGCGGTGATGGCGGCGTGGATGTCACTCGGGGCGATGGCGTAGACCCGGCGGAGGACGAGGGCGAACGCGCAGAGACGGGGGAGCGGGATGGCGATGGTTGCCGCCTCGCGCAGCGGTTTCTCCCCGGCGGTGGCTTGCTTCGCAACGTCGCGGAGGGCGGCTCGGACGAGGATGTTGGTGTCGACGGTGATCTTCACTCCGTGCCGGCCCAGCCGGCGGCGGCGGCGTTCCGGTTCGGCCGGGTTGCAGGTGTGGTTTGCCGTGGGCCTACGTCGGCGCGTCGAGGGGCGAGGGAGGTGGCGCAGCGCCTTCGGCGGTGCGCCCTACGCTTGGTGAGGGCCGGGCGCCGCGCTCAGGGGGCCAGAAGGGCGGCCGTGCAATCCCGTGCGGGGTGTGGGGTGACAAGGATGGCGGTGCTGAGGCCCGATGTGGCGAGCGCCATGAGCAGGAGGAAGGCTCTCATGGCTGCGCCACTGGGAGGCTGTTATCGGCGGTTTGGAAGCGCCCTTCCATCGGCGCGGAGCTGAGGCCGACGATGACAGCGGCGGCGGTGAGGGCCGAGAAGAACACGGCGGTGAGCGACAGTGAGCGGCGGACGGCCTCGCGCTCATCCGCGCTGCGGTCGATGATTTCATGGAGGTGGCGATGGCGAAAGCCGGTCATTGCTTGCTGCTCCTGTCAGAGTCCGTCCGGTAGGTTCATTTAGGATTACAAAG
>CAIYPH010000461.1 GCA_903928045.1 uncultured Rhodospirillales bacterium | reverse complement strand
TGCGCATCGGTGGCGATGCGCCAAGTCCCGCGCCATTCGTCCCCGTCGCGCACGGCGAAGACGATGTTGGTGTTGCCGGCGTCTACGACCAGGAGCATCGGAAAGGACTCCAAGAAAAGGGTAGCGGTTCTTTTTTGAAAAAAAGAACCAAAAAACTTTTACACATGGGCGATGCGGATTTCGCCGGCAACGTAGGGGCGGGTTGCACCATCAACATTCAACAGGATACTGCCATTTTCGGCGAGGCCTGCGAAGTTCCCGTGCGCCTCGTTCGAACCTTGGGTCAGGCGGAGCGGTGTGCCGAGCGGGGGGCCATACCGAAGCCAGGCCGCGCGGATCGGTGCGAAGCCTTCGGCGGCTTGCAGCGACACATAGTCGGCAAGCGAAGCCAGCAGCGCGTTGGCAAAGACATCCGGGGACGGCGGCGTGACCACATCGGCGATTCTGGCGGTGGGACGATCCGGCAGATCCGGCCGATGGGCGAGATTGACGCCGATGCCAATCACCAGCGAGGCGAAGCCGCCCTGCCCGTCCCCCGCGCTGTCCAGCAAGATGCCGGCGAGCTTGCCACCATTGAGGAGCAGGTCATTCGGCCATTTGAGGCGAAGCGCCGCAGGATCGGGCAGCAACGGCCGGACGGCATCCGCGAGGGCAACCGCAGCGAGCAGGGACCACAATCCGCCATCGCCCAACCGACCGGATGGGTGCAGGAGCACGGAGATATAGAGATTGCCAGCGGGCGAATCCCAGGCGCGCCCGAAACTCCCCCTGCCTTGCTCCTGCCGCCGCGCCATCACCACCAGTCCGGCGGGCTCCGCCGCACGCGCCCGGCACATCTCAGACGTCGATGCCAAGGTCTCATAGGTTTCCAACCGCCATTCCACGGCTAGACTCCAACGAGCGAAAATTTTTTGGTTCTTTTTTTCAAAAAAGAACCGCTTCCCCTACCTAAACAACACCTTAGCCGCCGCCTCCGCCGCCGCCACAACCGGCGCCGGATAGAAGAAGAACAGCGTAGTGAAGAGTCCCGAAGCCGCTGCGACGAAGGAAAGCGAGCCCGGCCGCGCATCGAACGCCTCCGCCGGCGCATCGAAGTACATCACCTTGATGATACGGATATAGTAGTAGGCACCGACCACGCTGGTGAGCACGCCGATCACCGCCAGCGTCCACAGCCCCTGTTGCACGGCCGCGGTGAAGATGAAGTACTTGCCGAGGAAGCCCGAGAAGGGGGGGATGCCGGCCATCGAGAACATGAACACGGCAAGCCACATCGCCAGCACCGGGTCAGTGCGCGAAAGACCCGCCAGATCGGAGATCCCCTCGACGTAACGGCCCTTGCGGCGCATTGCGATGATGCAAGCGAAGGTGCCGGCGTTCATGAAGATGTAGGTGAAGAGGTAGAACAACACGCCGCGCACGCCGACGGCATTGCCGGCGGCAAGGCCGATAAGCGCGTAGCCCATGTGGCCGATGGAGGAATACGCCATCAGCCGCTTGATGTTCTTCTGCGCGATGGCGGCGAAGGAGCCGAGCACCATCGAGGCGATCGCCACCAGCACGATCAGCTGCTGCCACTGCGCCAGCAGATGGCCGAACGGCGTCGCCATCACGCGGATCAGAAGCGCCATTGCCGCCACTTTGGGCGCGGTGCCCATGAAGGCGGTCACCGGAGTCGGCGCGCCCTCATAGACGTCCGGCGTCCACATATGGAACGGCACGGCGGAAATCTTGAACGCCAGCCCGGCGACGATGAACACGAGGCCAACCACGAGACCGGGCGAGACCTTGGCGGGGTCGGCGAGCACCTTGGCCATCTGCTCGAAGCCCATGGAGCCCGAGAAGCCGTAGACCAGCGAAATGCCGTAGAGCATCAGGCCCGAGGCCAGCGCACCCAGCACGAAATACTTGAGCCCCGCCTCGGCCGAGCGCAGCTCGTCGCGCGCGAAGGCGGCCAGCACGTAGATCGAGAGGCTCATCAGCTCGACGCCGACATACATCGTCATCATGTTGCTGGACGAGGCCATCAGCATCATGCCGGTGGCGGCGTAGAGCACCAGCACCGGGAATTCGAAGCGCTGCATGTTCGCGTGCTCGTTATAGTCGAGCGCGACGATCACCCCGAGGCCGGCGGCCGCCAGGATCATCAGCTTCACGAACAGGCTGAACGCGTCGGCGGTATACATCCCGCTATAGCCAACGCCGGTGGGCCCCGCGATCACCAGCATTGCGGTGAGCAGGAAGGCGCCGACGGTGAGCATCGAGCAGGCCTGGAACATGTCGCGCTTGTTGAGCACGCCGATCACCAGGATCGCCATGCCGCAGCAGGCGAGCACGAGTTCGGGGAGAGCCAGAATCCAGTTCATCGGGCGAAAACCCCGGCCAGTTTGGAGGTAGAGGCGATTGCCGCGTGATGGTGATCCACCATGGCGTTCACCGCGGCATCGAAGAAGCCGGTGAAGCTCGAGGGGTAGACGCCCATCCACATGGTGAGGATGACCAGCGGGGCGAACACCATCACCTCACGCGCGGAGAGATCGAGGATGGACTTCAGGTCATCGCGCGTGATGACG
>CAIYPH010000460.1 GCA_903928045.1 uncultured Rhodospirillales bacterium | reverse complement strand
CAAAAGCTCGGCCTGAAGGATGGCGAGGCGATCGTGCATCCCTGGATCAACAAGGCGCTCGAGAAGGCGCAGAAGAAGGTCGAGGCGCGCAACTTCGACACCCGCAAGAACGTGCTGAAATACGACGACGTGATGAACGATCAGCGCCGCGAGGTCTACGCGCAGCGCAAGGAGTTCATGCACGCCGCGGACGTGGCCGCGATCGTCACCGACATGCGCCATGAGCTGATCGAGGACATGGTGCATCGCCGCATTCCCGAGAAGGCCTTCGCCGAGCAGTGGGAAACCCCGGCGCTCGCCGAGGACGTGCAGCGGGTGCTGAACCTCGATCTGCCGGTGGTGGACTGGGCACGCGAGGAGGGCATGGATGAGGCCGGCGTGCGGGAGCGCATCCTGAAGGCCTCCGACGAGCTGATGGCCGCCAAGGCCGCCAATTTCGGGCCGGACCTGATGCGCTTCATCGAGAAGAGCCTGCTGCTGCAGATCTTCGATGCGGTGTGGAAGGAGCATCTGCTGGCGCTCGACCATCTCCGCCAGGGCATCGTGCTGCGCGCCTATGGCCAGCGCGACCCGCTGAACGAATACAAGAGCGAGGCGTTCACCCTGTTCAACGCCATGCTCGACGAGATGAAGGAGCGGGTGATCGCCATGCTCACCCGTGCCGAGATCGCGCCCGAGCCGGAGACGGTGCCCTACCAGCAGATCAGCGAGACCCATGCGGAGCCGGAGGGCGCGTTCTCCACCGGGGATGGCGGCTATGGCATGGCGACGATCGCCGCCGATGTGACCGAGGAGCAAGCCCTGCGCGCCGATGGGGTCGACCCCAACGACCCCTCGACCTGGCGCAATGTCGGGCGCAACGCGGCGTGTCCCTGCGGGTCGGGCCGCAAGTACAAACATTGTCACGGGCGGACCATCTAGCGCGGCTCGGCGAGGGGTGATCCACTTCTTTCCGATGTTTTCGCGGGACGCCGCCCAAACGCTGTATGGGCAGGCGTTGCGCGAGATCGGGGCGGAGCACCGGATTTTCGCCGACCATATCTCGTTCAATTATCGCTCGACGGCGGAGCTGCTGTTCGTCTGCCTGCCGCGGCTGATCGGGTTCGCGCTGGCGAGCAGCTGGCGCTCGCTGGTGGTGGCGCGCCCGGCGCCGGATGCGGTGGTGGTGAGTTCGGACATCGAAACCCTGGTGTTCGCGGCGATGCGTTTCCTGCGCCGCCGCAAGACGCGGATCGTGGTAACGCCGTTCATCTTCACCGCGCGCGGCAAGAAGCGGCTCGATGCGGTGCGGCGCGCCTACTACGCTTTCGTGCTGCGCCATGTCGACGTTGCCATCGTGCATTCCCGCCTCGAAGCCGAGCGTTATTGCCGCGTGTTCCCGAACGCGCGGGCCCGGTTCGTGTTTGTCCCCTACGGCCTCAACATCGACGCCCGCGCGGCCATCATGGCGGAGGCCGGGGCGATCCCGCCGCGGGCGCGGCCGGTCGTGGTATCCGCCGGCAAATCGGGGCGCGACTACGCGACGCTGTTCGAGGCCATTGTCGGGCTCGATGTCGAGGCGCGGGTGATTTGTGATTTCGTCCCGGCCATTCCCCCGGTGCCGCCTGGCGCGCGGGTGACGGTGCTGGGTGATTGCCATGGCGCGGCTTATCTTGGTGAACTCGCGCGCGCCGATATCGTGGCGCTGCCGCTGGCGGTGGGCGATATCTCCGCTGGCCAGATGGTGCTGATCCAGGCCAAGGCGCTGGCGCGGCCGGCGATCGTGACGGATACGCCGACCATCCGCGATTATGCGGCCGATGGCGAGGATGCGCTGCTGGTGCCGCTCGGCGACGCGGGGGCGCTGAGGGCGGCGATTGCGCGGCTGGCCGGGGACGCGGCGTTGCGGGCGCGGCTGGGCGCGGTGGCGGCGGCGCGCTACGAGCGGGATCACGGCACGCGGGGCTTCATGGCCCACCTGGTGGCCGCGGCCGGCGGCCGGGGTGGCGCGGGTTGACGATGGACGGCGCGGGGATGGAAGAAACCGAGTGCTTCTGCGGGTCCGCCCGGCTGGCGGCGCGCAGCGTGGCGGCGCGGGACGGCCTGACGGGCGCGGTGTTCACCTATCACGCCTGCGCCGAATGTGGCGCCGAGCGACTGACCCCGCGGCCGGATCGCGCCAGCATCGGCGCCTATTATCCGTCCACCTATGCCTCGCATCGGGTGCGCGGCAACACGCTCACCGAGCGGCTGAAGACCCTGATCTGCCGCACCTATCAGCAGCCCGGCGGCAACCCGCTGCTCCGGTTGCTGCTGGCGCCGCTGCGCGGCCACACCGTCTTCGCGTTCCACGGCGTGGAGCCGCGCCGCATCTTCGAGTTCGGCGCGGCGACCGGCAATGATCTCGCGCTGTTCCGCGACGCGGGATGGGAGGTGTCGGGCTGCGAGCCGTCCGCTCGCGCCTGCGCAACGGCCGCGGCGCGCGGCATCGTGCTGGAGAACGCGCCGGCGGAGACCGCCGGGCTCGCGCCGGCAGCGGTGTCCTGCGTGTTGATCAACAACGTGCTGGAGCATGTGCATGACCCCGGCGTGGTGGTCGCCAAGGCCTTCGATGGGCTGGTACCCGGCGGGTCGCTGGTGATCGTGGTGCCGAATCACCGGGCATGGTCGGCGCGGATGTTCGGCGGGGCCTGGCCGGGCTATGACGCGCCGCGGCATTTGTGGGGGTTCACGCCGTCCTCGCTGAGCGGGCTCCTGCGCCGCTCCGGCTTTGAGGCGCCAACCATCCATCAGCGTTTCCAGGGGATCTGGGCCTGGTCATCCTCGTTAGACGGGCGGCATTCCGCCCTGCCGGTCGCGGCCTGGCGGCAACGATGGGCGCGGCCGCTGGCGCTCGCGCTTTTCCCGCTCGGCGTGGTCTCGGCCATCCTGGGGGCGGGTGATTTCCTGACCGTGGTGGCGCGCAAGCCGGCAGGGGCGGATCCTATTGATTTCTCCCTCGAACCGGTCGTATCGTCCACGTCAACGTCTCGGACGTGATGAATCCGCCGGGAAATTCGGAGGTTCATTCCAGACTGCCGCGCATGAGTGCAACCACCCTGAAGCAAGCCGACCTCCCAAAGATCTCATTGCTGCCCTGGCAAATATTCAAGGTGATCCATGGCCCATATCGAGCAACTCGACTTCGTGCGCGACGTCCGCGACAGATTCCCCAGCGCCTTCGCCGGTAGGCGGGTCCTTGAAATCGGCAGTCTTATTGTTAACGAAACCGTCCGCGGCTTCTTCCGTGACTGCGACTATATTGGTATCGATGTCGCCGAAGGCGCCGGCGTCGACCATGTCTGCCAAGGGCAGGACTACGATGCCCCGGCGGCCAGTTTTGACACGGTCATCTGCTGTGAGGTGCTGGAGCATAATCCTGGTTGGCAGGAAACCATGGACAACATGATCCGCCTCACACGCCCGGGCGGTCTGATCCTGATGACCTGCGCCACCACGGGCCGCGCCGAACACGGCACCACCCGCACCACCCCTGGGGCCTCGCCGCTCACGATTGGGATCGGCTGGGAATACTACCGTAACCTCACCGCCCGCGACATCGAGACCAATGTTGACCTCGCCGCCGGCCTGTCGGCATGGCGTTTCTACTTCAACTTCCTCTCAAGCGATTTGTACTTCGTCGGCTTCCGCAACGGCGCTCCGCCGCCGGCCAACGCCGCCGGCATTCTTTCCGCGATGAATTTTCGCTATACTTTCGTCCCCTACGCTCTGCGCCGTCTGCGCCGCCTCCTCCCCAACCAGGACCTCGAGCGCCTTGGCGCAATCGGCCGGTCATAGGTCGCTGCGGCAAAAGGGTATCCCGGTTGTGAGGTGCCTCACGCCGTTCCCACCGGGCGACTGGGGAACGGCGGTGTTGTGTGGCACGTTATCGCCGGCAAGCCGGCGGTCACCGATGCGGCGGTGGCTCTTTTGCCTTCAAGGAGGATCCAGCGCGGCGCGCAACGCGGCGTAGGCGTCGGGATGATCGCGTTGGTCCTGCGCGAGCAGGTGCGCCTCCTCTCCGATAGCCGAGTCCATTCCCTCGACCGTCAATCGCCGGCCGAATTCCGTGCCGCCGCGGTAGATGGTGGCGAGCAGCTTTTCGCCGAGTGTGCGGCGAAAATGGCTGGGCTCCCAGAACCACTCGCCCTCCGCGCCGCTCCGCCCGCCGGCGGGCTCGGTTGAGAAGGGGTCGAAGCCCATGAAGTCCCATAACGGCACACTCGCGTCCGCCTCCGCCGCGATGGTCGCCGCGATGGACCGCTTCGCCGCCTCGTAGCGCGGCCACAGCCCGGCCAGCGCGATGATGCGGAGGGTCTCCGCGTGAGCCGGCGCGATTGCGATGTCGAGCGCGATATGCCGGGCGCGACTGAGCGCGATCATCTGGTGCAGTCCGTCGATATCGGGAATCGGGGTTGCGGGGGCGGCCGCCAGGCGGTCACGCATTTTGCGGAAAGCGCGCAGGGACGAGGCGCGCTTGTGATCGAACAACGCCGCCGGGCCTTCCGCGTCGGCGGCGCGGCGGAAGTTGCCGTCCAGCAACAGCCCGTCCGCCGTCAGCCCGGTTGGGTAGGTTCGCCCCTGGGTGGCCAGCGTCAGGATTGCGTCGCGCAACGCATCGCGGGACAGCAGGGCCGACAGCAGTTCCTCGCGCCGGCGCGGGCCGTCGGGCAGGAAGCGGAACGGCGGTTCCCCCGCCGTTTCCTTCGCGCCTACCGTGTCCGGCACCCGCATGAATTCGATGAGGTCGAGCACAACCAGCACGCGGCGGATCGGGGCGGCGGCGGCCGCCTCCTCGAACATCGTGCAGATCTGCGCGGGCGACGCGCCGAGGACGCCGAGGTTGAACACCCGCCCGGCATCCGCCGGCAGCATCGGCGAGGCGGGATCGAGACCAACCGCAACCTTGGAGGAGCCGAGGATGAGCGTCTGCGGCATGATGCGGCGGAACAGATAGGGCTTCACCAGCCAGGGGCGATCCTCGGACGCCGGCTTGATGACGTTCAGATGGGCAATCGGCGGGGTGCCGAAGACCATGTAAGGGTCCATCAGCGCGTCAAACCCCGTCACGACAGCAGCGAGCAGGCCGAGCGCGACGACGAAGCGGGCGCAGAAGCGCCGCGCATCAGCCGCAGTTGGGGCGAGGTTCGGCGCCATCAGAACTGCCAGTACAGGAAGGCGCTGACCTGCCCGAGCGACATCAGCCCCAGCAGCGAGACCACTGCCATCCCGACGCTCCAGGCGAGCGACGGCCGCCATTGCGCCCAGGCCACGGCGCGCGCGCGTTCGGGCCGCAGGCGGAAGTCGAGGCTGGGTTCGAAGCGGGCGAAGAGCTCAAGCGTGTTCGGCATCGCCAGCGCGATGGCCCAGGCCAGCCCCAGCAGGCCCCATGTCAGCACGAATCCCCCGCCGCCCTCCCCGCCGGCGGCGGCCCGCAGCCCAAGCATGGCCGGCAGGTCGCCCAGCCGCGCCAGCACCGCGTTGGGCAACGTCAGGCCATGGGCGCCGAACATGCCGGCAAGCACCCGGATGGCGGCGGCGATATCGGGGGCACGGAAAAACACCTCGACGAGGATCACGAACAGGATCGTCACCGGCCAGGCCCAGTAGCGGACCGGCCAGGCTTGCGCCCATGCCTTGGGCGTCCACAGCCGCCAGGCGTGATTGACCACCAGTCCACCGCCATGCAGCAGGCCGAAGACGAGAAACTGGTAACCGGCCCCGTGCCACAGGCCGGAGACGAACATCGTCACTACGGTTGGCAGGGCGACCAGGGCCATGAACGTCCCGAGCGTGGTGCGCCGCCCCGCCATCACGGGCGCGCCGCGCGCCAGGCGGCGGCGCGACATCATCAGCGCGATCGGCGAAAACACATAGGCGGTCAGGAAGCGCGTCAGCGTCATGTGCCAGCGGGACCAGTAGTCGATGATGCTGTCGGCCTTCAGCGGCGAGTTGAAGTTGCCGGGCAGGCGGATACCGAACAGCCTCGCGGCGCCGATCGCCATGTCGCTGTAGCCCGAGAAGTCGAAATACAGCTGCACCATATAGCCGAGCGCCGCCGCCCAGGCATCGAGCAGCGCGGGATGCCCGCCATCGGCGACGGCGGACCAGATCGGCGCGATCTGCGCCGCGATCGGGTCGGCGATCACCAGCTTCTTGAACAGGCCGGCGAAGAACAGGCCGAACCCCGCCACGCCGTTGCCCCACGACCATTTGCCGTCGATCGCCTTGAATTGCGGCATCAATTCGCGGAAATGCACGATCGGGCCGGAAATCAGCGGCGGGAAGAACAGCACGAACAGCACGTAGTCCCGCAGGCCGACCTGCTGCACCCGCCCGGCCCTGGCATCGACCAGCAGCGCGATTTTCTGGAACGTGATGAAGGACACGCCGAGCGGCAGGATGACGGATTGCACGGCGAAACCGGTGCCGAGCACGTCATTCGAGACGATGGCGAGGAAGGCGATGTATTTGAAATAGCCGATGAAACAGATATTGAACGCGATCGCAGCCCAGAACACCGCCTCCGCCGTGCGTGGCCGGCGCTCCTGCCTGCGGATGATGAAATCGGCAGCCACATAGTTGAGCACGATCGACGGCGCGATCAGCAGCACGTTGAGCGGTCGCCACCAGCCGTAGAAGAACAGCGACGCCAGTATCAGCCACAGGAACGCCCGGGAGACACTGCGCAACGATAGCGCATGGAACAGCGCGACCGTGACGGGGAGGAAGGCGAAGATGAAGATCGGTGAATTGAACAGCACCGTGCCTACTCCAGATCGTGCCTAATCCGTTTGGCGCCGCCCTCGCGCGCCGGCGTCACCCACCGGTCTTGGCGGCGATCAGCGCGGCGAGATCACCGACATTGCCGAGCGATTCGATCTCCGCGGTCTTGAACTTGATCCCGAAGGCCTGCTCGACCGCCACCACCAGGGTGATGTGATTGACCGAATCCCAGCCATCGACATCCTCCGCGGTGGATGCGCGGGTGATCACGATGTCCTCGTCGTCGAAAATATTGCGGAACAGCTCGGTCAGCTTCGTCAGGATGGGGTCGTCGGTCATGCAGTCTCAGCCTCGGCAATCTGGATGTGGTGGGGAAGCGGCGCATAGCCATCGAGATCGAGCCGCCACAGCGTTTCGCTACCCTCGGCCCCGGTGGGCTTAAAGCCGAGCCGGGCGTAGTGCTCAGCGACCATGCCATTCTTGGCGCTCGGCCGATAGCGGCCGCGCAGCGCGCCCGCACCGAGCCGGGCCGCCCGCGCGGCGACCAGGTTCAGCGTGAGCTGCTCCACGCCGCGGCCAAGCACCCGGCAGCTCATCAGCCAGGTGTCGATTTCGAGCTCAGACCCGCCCGCCTCGCCCGGCCGGGCGATCACAAGGGCGATGATCCCGTTGTCGCCGAACCGGTCGAGCAGTCTGACCTGCAGCGTCAGCACGCCGGGGTCCCGCATCGCCGCCTCGACTTCGGAATCGGTGTACCGCCGCGTGGTGAGGTTGAACTGGTTGGTCTTGTTGATCAGCTGCACGACGCGGGTGCGATCAATCTCGCTGAACGGGCCGCATTGCGCCGACATCGCGAGCGAGCTGAGATATCCCTCCATGTCGGACGCGCTTTCGCGCAGCGTCTGGCGGGCGAGATTGTCCTGATACTGCCGGCCACGGGCGAAGTCCTCCGCGCTCAGCGCGACCGCCTCGAAATACCCTCCCCGGGCAATCGTCGACGCGAACAGGGCTGGCTCCTCCGGCAGTTCGGGCACCGCGACCATCGGCAGTTCGCGCCGCACGATCGCCCGCTCGGCCGGGTTGTCGTCGGCGAAGACCAGCGCGTCCAGCCCGATGTTCAGCTCAGCCGCGATCTGCCGCAGGTTATGCGCCTTGTCGCTCCAATTGGCGACGAAACTGGCAATATCGTCGCGCTTCAGCACCATCTCGGTGTGCCGCTCGAACGGCTCCAGCGCGTTGGCCAGGTCGTTCTTGGAACACACCGCGAGGATCACCCCGCGCGACGCGAGGGATTTGACGTAGGACTGGAACGCCCAATGGGCCTCGCCGAGCGCGCTCCCTTGTCCCAACGCGATGCCCTGTAGCCCGTCATCGCCGATCACGCCGCCCCACAGCGTATTGTCCAGGTCCAGCACGAGCGCCTTTCGCGAGCGCCCCTGCCAGGCCGCGAGCAGGCGGCCGACGAGGTCGCCGTAGACCGGCGCGGCCGCGGGATGGATGTCCTGTTTGGCGCGGTGCCACAGCATCGGGTCATGCCAGGCGCTCAGCCCGTCCTGCGCCGCCCAGGTGTCGACCGCGAGCAGCGCGACCCCTTCGGCGTCAGCCAGCGTGCGCAGCCGTGCATTGAAGGCGGCGATAATACTGGCGGGGGAGCCGGGCATCCGGTGCTCGTTCTGCCCCAGCAGACCCGGCGCGACCGGTAGCAGCGCCTGCTGGATCACCCGCGCGCCCATCTCCGCACGCGCGATGCGCCACAGGGCGACGAGTTGCGCGCACACCCCATCGAGCCAGCCGGATACCGCGGCGGCATCGCTCGACGGGTCGAGCCGGCCGACGACATGCGCCGCATCCAGCGCCAGCAGCAGCGTATCGGGCTGGGTTTCCCGCAGCGGACTGCGCGGGTTCATCAGATCGGCCGTGTATTGCCCGTAGTCGCCGGCCACGATCTCGACATACAGCCCGCGCCGCAGGCCCCCGACCCGAATGCCGGCCTGCAGGTGATCGAGTGTCGAGGAGCCGATCAGCGCAAGCCGCACCGGCCGGGTTGCCAGGAATGCGGGGGGCGCGGGAAACAGCTTGCGCAGGCGCCGATCGAGCTGGGTGGTCTGCGACAGGTCGAGCGCGTGGTTGGCCAGCTGAACCAGGATGTCCCAGGTCTCGGGCGAGGCGGCATCCGGGAGCCGGCGCACGGCACCTGGCCAGTCGTCGGCCGCCGGCAGCCAGGACAGGGCGGGGGAGGCGATCATCGAGGGCGCATGAACCTGTTCCGGGTTGATTTACGTTTAGCAGGATACCCACCGCCGCGCCACTCGCCGCAATGATTGGCAGAAGCGGCCGGCCCCCTGTCCCGCTGGCGTGGAATCGTGTGTATTGCTCGCCAATAAATTCAATCAGGCGCATTCAGACAATCATGATCAGACCTCCCTTGCCACCGGCGATGTCCCGGCCGGCACTGCCCCCGCTGCTGATCGCGTCGCTGGCGATGCTGACCGCCTTCGCGCCGATGTCGATCGACATGTATCTGCCGGCCTTCCCGACCATCCGCGCCGAATTCGCCTCTTCCGCCTCGCAGGTGCAGCTGAGCCTCTCCGCCTTCATGCTGGCCTTCGGCTTCGGCCAAATCGTCTACGGCCCGCTCGGTGATTATTTCGGCCGCCGCCCGGTGCTGATCGCCGGGATCGTGCTCTACATCGCGGTCTCGGTGCTGTGCCTGCTGGCGCAATCGGCGCCGCAGCTCATCCTGCTGCGCTTCATCCAGGGCCTCGCCGCCTGCGCGCCGCCGGTGATGGCGCGCACCATGGTGCGGGACCTCGCGGAGCGCGACCAGGCAGCGCAGGTGATGTCGATCCTGATGGCCTCGTCGTCCATGGCGCCGATGCTGGCGCCGCTGATCGGCAGCCAGGTGATGTTTTTCTTCGGCTGGCGGGCAATCTTCACCACGCTCGCGATCTTTGGCGCGCTGTCGCTGGGCATGGCGCTGCTGGTGACCCGCGAGACCCTACGGCCGGAGCATCGCGGCCCGCTTGCCTTCGGCGGCATCATCGCCCGCTTCGCCGAATTGCTGCGCTCCGGCGTTTTCATGGGCTATGCGCTGACCACCGGCTTCCTGTTCGGCGCGATGTTCTCCTTCATCTCGTTGTCCTCCTTCGTGCTGATCGGCATCTACGGCCTGGCGCCGGCGACCTACTCCTTCGTGTTCGGCGCCACCGTCATCACCATGACCATCGGCGCCTCGATCAACAGCCGGCTTACACGCCGTGTGGGGGCGGAAGTGATGCTGCGCCGCGCCACCTGGGCGCCGCTGATCGCCGGCTGCGGGCTGATCGTCTGCGGCATCATCGAATCCACCACCGGGGCGCTCGGCTGGTTCCCCTTCGTGCTGCTGGCCACCGGGCTGATCGGCGGCATGAGCTTCGTCGCCCCCAACGCCACCGCCTGCGCCCTGCAGCGCTACCCGCACATGGCCGGCACCGCCTCATCGCTGCTCGGCGTCATCCAGTTCGGCAGCGGGGCGGCATTTGGCGCAATTGCGGGTGCCCTTTTGAACCAGACGGTACTCCCGATGGCCCTGTTCATGGGTGCCGGAGGAATCGCGAGCTTCGTGGTCTACCGGCTGCTGGTCTCCCGCGATGCCGGTTGACTTCCCCGCCCCATCGGCGAAACCTCCCGGCAACTCTTGGAGGACACCATGACCGCTCCCCGTCAGATGCTGACCGGCCGCGCCGTCTGGACCGGCGCCGAACTCGATCGCGCCGGCGACTGGATTCGCAGCTTCTCGCCCGCCCATCTCGCCGAGATCGACGCGGCGCTGCAGGGGCTGAAGCGCCGCGGCACTACGCTGTTCGGCTTCGGCGCCGAGGATTTTCCGCTGCCGCAGACCGCGGAGCTGCTGGAGGATATCTCCGACGAGTTGGAGAACGGCCGCGGCGCCGTACGCCTGCGGGGCATCGAGCCGACGCGCTATTCCGATGACGATCTGCGCCAGATTTTCTGGGGCATTGGCCGCCATCTCGGCACCGCCATCTACCAGAACGCCTCGGGCGAAATCATGGGCGAGGTGCGCGACGAGACCAAGCTGGCGGTGAAGACCTTCGACGAGACCGCCGAGGGCGCCGTCGCCTCCGCCCGGGCCCGTTCGCGCTCCACCGGCCCGCTGCGCTGGCATACCGATCGCTGCGACGTCATCGCTTTGCTCTGCGCCCGCAATGCACGGGAGGGCGGCATCTCCAAGCTCGCCTCCATCCCCGCCATCCACAACGAGATCCTGCGCCGCCGCCCGGATTTGCTGGACGTTCTGTGCCAGGACTACTGGCGCATGCGCCCGCGCGACGAGGATGGGGTCTCGAAGGACAACGTGTTCGCCCAGCCTGTCTTCGGCTTCCGCGACGGCAAGATCACCAGCCAATATTCGCGCACCTATGTGGAGCAGGCGCAGGAAGTCGCCTGGGTGCCGCGCCTCACGGCGGCGCAGAACGAGGCGCTCGATCTGCTGGCCGCGGTGGCGGAGGAGATCTGCGCGCACTCCGCCTTCGTGCCGGGCGACATCCAATTGCTCAACAACCACGTGATCTACCACGGCCGCACCGCCTATGCCGATGACGCGGCCAGCCACCAGGAACGCCTGCTGTTCCGCCTCTGGCTCGCCATGCCCAACAGCCGCGCATTGCCCGAGGGGTTCGACAACCTCTGGGGCAGCATCGCCCCCGGCGCCCTGCGCGGCGGTGTCCTCCAGCCGGCGACCGGCCTGCGCATTCCCGCCTGAACCTCCAGACCCGGATCCGACATCATGCCCGACGATACCTCTCCCCCCGCCGGCAGCGCCCTGCCGCTCGCCCGCCTGACGGTGCTGGACCTCACGCTCGCCCGCGCCGGGCCCACCTGCGTGCGCCATCTCGCCGACTGGGGCGCCAACGTGATCCGCATCGAGCCGCCGCCGGGCGATGGCGAGGGGATCACCGGCAACCGTGACGGCTCGGACTTCCAGAACCTGCACCGCAACAAGCGCACCATGTGCATCGACCTCAAATCCCCCGAGGGCCATGCTGTGTTCATGAAGCTGGCGGCCAAGGCGGATATCGTGGTCGAGAACATGCGGGCCAACGTGAAGCACCGCCTCAAGGTCGACTACGAAACCATCCGCGCCATCAACCCGCGCATCGTCTATGCCTCGATCTCCGGCTTCGGCCAGGACGGGCCCTACGGCAAGCGCGCGGGCGTGGACCAGATCGCCCAGGGCATGGGCGGCCTGATGTCGATCACCGGCGAACCTGGCCGCGGCCCGATGCGCGTGGGAATCCCGATCGACGATCTTACCGCCGGCAACCTGCTGGCGCTCGGCACCATGATGGCGATCTATGAGCGCGAGACCACCGGGGTCGGCCGCTGGGTGACCACCAGCCTGCTCGAAGCGCAGATCTTCATGCTGGATTTCCAGGGCTCGCGCTGGACGATGGATGGCGAGGTCGCCGGCCAGGCCGGCAATGACCACCCGACCGGCATCCCCACCGGCGTGTTCCCCACTGCGGACGGCTATATCAACATCGCCGCCTCATCCGGCCGGCTGTGGGAGCGCTTCGCCGAGGTGAGCGGCCATCCGGAGTGGACCACCAAGCCGGAATGGTCGACCCAGAAGGGCCGCAGCGCCGATCGCAAAGCGATCAACGCGGCGATCGGGGAAGTCACCAAGACCATGCCCTCCGAGCACTGGATCGAGCTGTTCGAGAACGCCGGCGTGCCGTGCGGGCCGATCAACACCATCGACAAGGTGTTCGCCGATCCGCAGGTGAAGCATCTCGGCATGGCCGTGCCGATGGCGCATCCCCGCCTCGGCACCAAGGATGTCGTCGCCTCCGCGATCAACATCTCCGGCCATCGCCGTGACATCCGCATTGCCACGCGGGACCTCGCGGCCGACACGGATGCCATCCTCGCTGAAGCCGGCCTCTCCGCCGATGACATCGCCACCCTTCGCAGCAAGAAGGCCATCGTATGAAGTCCTACGCAGACGGGAAAATGCTGGCGGAGGTAGAGGAGGGCATCGGCCTCATCACCTTCAACCAGCCCGAAAAGCGCAATGCCATGTCGGTCAACATGTGGCACGGGCTGACCGAGATTCTCGATGATTTCGAGGCATCCGACGCCGTGCGCGCGGTGGTGATGACGGGGGCGGGCCACAAGGCCTTCGTCTCCGGCGCCGATATCAGCCAGTTCGAGCAGCAGCGCGCCAACGCCAATGCCCAGCTGGAATATGACCGTCTGACCTCCGCTGGCCGCGCCCGCCTCGCCGCCTTCCCCAAGCCGGTGATCGCCCGCATCCGCGGCTTCTGCCTCGGCGGCGGGCTCGGCATCGCCATGCAGGCCGATGTGCGGATCGCCGCGGTGGACAGCGAATTCGGCATCCCCGCCGCCAAGCTCGGCATCGCCTACGGGTTCGACATGGTGCGCAAGCTGGTCTCCCTGGTCGGCCATGCGCATGCCCGCACGCTGCTGTTCACCGGCAGCCGCATCGGCTCGGCCGAGGCCGGGCGGATCGGGCTGGTGAACCAGGTGGTGGCGGACGAAGACCTCAACCAGACCGTCTATGAGCTTGCCCGCACCATCGCCGACAACGCGCCGCTCTCGGTGAAGGCGATGAAGATGGCGGTGAACGGCACGATCCAGACCGAGTCCGAGCGCGATCTCGACGCCATCAACGCCGCCGTGCTCGCCTGCTTCGACAGCGAGGATTACCGCGAAGGCCGCACCGCCTTCATGGAAAAGCGCAAGCCAGCCTGGAAGGGGCGCTGAACCATGAGCGTGCTGTGGTGTGCCGGCATGTACGGCTCGGGGTCGACCTGGGTGTTCAACGTCATGCGCGGCCTGGCGGCGATCGATTCCGCCCGCCCAGTGCACGCCATGTTCGCCAGTTCGATGGCGGACCTTGCGCGGGTGACCGAGGAAGGCAGCGTTCACGTCATCAAGTCGCATGACCTGCCGGATGACGCGGCGGTGCTGCTGCATCGCCAGCAGCCCCGCGTGGTGACCACCATTCGCGACCCGCGGGACGCCGTGGTGTCGCTGATGCTCTATCAGGGTTTCCCCTTCGGCCTCGCCCTGGCCGCGGTGAACCGCTCGGCCCGCTTCGTCGCCGCCACCGCCCAGCGGGCCGGGGCGCTGGTGCTGCGGTATGAATCCGGCTTCACCGAGAACGCGGATAGCATCGCCCGCATCGCCGAGGCGATCGGCGCCCGAGTCGATGTCGCGGCGGCGGCGCGGATTTTCGTGGAAAACAGCCGCGAAGCGGTGGAACGGCTGATCGGCAGCCTCGACACGCTCTCCCGCGCCCAACGCGGCGAGGTGACCGGGGACGTCTATGACCCCGAGACCCAGTGGCACAAGCACCATGGCGGCCGCACCGGCGAAGTCGGCCGTTGGCGCCGGGCGATGCCGGAGATGCATATCCGCGAAATCGAGGTCATGCTCGGCGATTGGATGGACCAGGCGGGCTACGAGCGCTCCGCCACCGCCAAGACAGCCAGCAGCACGACCCGGCTCGGCGGCGTCGACTTCAAGTTCGACTGAGCCGATGAGCGTTTTCTGGTGCGCCGGCATGTACGCCTCGGGCTCCACCTGGGCCTACAACGTCATGCGCGCCATCGCCGCCGCCACCTATCCCGCCCGCCGGCGCACCAGCCGCTTCGCCAACACGCTGGCCGATCTCGCCGGGATCGAGGACGATGACGCGCTGCATGTCGTAAAAACCCACGACCTGCCGCGAGATGCCGCCGAGGCCCTGCTCGCTCAATCCCCCGGCATCGTCGCCACCATCCGCGACCCGCGCGACGCCGTTACCTCGCTGATGCGCTACCAGCGCTTCGGCTTCGAACAGGCTGGCCAGACCGTCACCAAATCGGCCAATTTCCTCGCCCGCCTCACCGAGCGGGCCAACCCGCTGCTGCTGCGCTTCGAGGATCGCTTCCCCGAAACTCCCGAAACGGTGCCGCGCATCGCGGCGGCCCTCGGCGTCGATCTCGACCCCTCCGTGGCGCTCGGTATTTTCGCCGCCCATCGCCGCGACGTGGTTGAGAAATTCATCGCCGCCCTGCCGGATGACCCTGCTTCGCGCCATGATCCGCGCTCCGGCGATCGCTACGATCCCGCCACCCAGTGGCACCTCCACCACGCCGGGCGCGACGGTGAAATTGGCCGTTGGCGCCGCATCCTTGGCCCCGGCCAACCCGCGGCCATCGAGGCCGATTGCGCGGCGGCCATGGCGCGGTTCGGCTATAAGCCGGAACCGCTGCATATGCCCGGTTATTCGTTGAAGGTGGGTGGGTTCAGGTTGGAGATCTAGGAAGAAAGCGGTTCTTTTTTGAAAAAAAGAACCAAAAAACTTTTATCCGCCTGCTGTGGAGTCTCCCCGGGATACTCGGAGCCAGGCGGATAGAAAGTTTTTGCTTCTTTTTTCAAAAAGAAGCGCTTGCTTCCTTTACCTCCCCCTTCTCCGCCCGCCCTTGGCCTTCTTCGGGTCCCACCCGCCCCCGCCCGGCCCCATCGGCTCCGGCATCCAGTCCCGCTTGGCCCGTGTGACCGCGGTGGCGACCGGGGGCGGCGCGAGGCCAAGATCGAGCGCCTCGAGCCGGCGGATTTCGTCGCGCAGCCGGGCCGCCTCCTCGAATTCGAGGTTGCCGGCCGCCGTCCGCATCCGCTTCTCGAGTTCGGCGATGCTCGCCTTGAGGTCCTTGCCGACGAACTCGGCGGTGGAGCCCTTCACCGGCGCCACGGTGACGTAGTCCTGCTCGAACACGCTCTCCAGCACCTTGCCGATCTGCTTGCGGATGCCCTGCGGCGTGATGCCGTGGGCCTCGTTCCAGGCGCGCTGCTTGTTGCGCCGCCGCTCGGTCTCCTCGATCGCGTAGCGCAGGCTCGCGGTCATCACGTCGGCATAGAGGATCACCCGCCCGTCGATATTGCGGGCGGCGCGGCCGATGGTCTGGATCAGGCTGGTCTTGCTGCGCAGGAAGCCCTCCTTGTCGGCATCCAGGATCGCCACGAGCGCGCATTCCGGGATATCGAGCCCCTCGCGCAGCAGGTTGATGCCGACCAGCACGTCGAACACCCCCAGCCGCAGGTCCCGGATGATCTCGATGCGCTCCAGCGTATCGACGTCGGAGTGCAGATAGCGCACCTTCACGCCCTGCTCATTGAGGTATTCCGTGAGGTCCTCGGCCATCCGCTTGGTCAGCACCGTCACCAGCACCCGCCCGCCGGCGGCCGCCACGATGCGGATTTCCGCCAGCAAATCATCCACCTGGCGCTCGACCGGGCGGATATCCGTCACCGGGTCGATCAGCCCGGTCGGGCGGATCACCTGCTCGGCGAACACGCCCTGGGTGCGCTCCATTTCCCACGGGCCCGGCGTCGCGCTGACGAATACGGTCTGCGGGCGGAAGCGCTCCCATTCCTCGAATTTCAGCGGCCGGTTGTCGATGCAGGAGGGCAGGCGGAAGCCGTAATCGGCGAGGATGGACTTGCGCGCGTAATCGCCGCGGAACATGCCGCCCAGCTGCGGCACGGTGACGTGGCTTTCATCCACCACCAGCAGCGCGTTTTCCGGCAGATACTCGAACAGCGTCGGCGGCGGTTCGCCCGGCTTGCGGCCGGAGAGGTAGCGCGAATAATTCTCGATCGACTTGCAGGCCCCTGTGGTCTCCATCATCTCGATGTCGAACGTCGTCTTCTGCTGCAGCCGCTCGGCCTCCAGCAGCTTGCCGGTGGCGACGAAGTGATCGAGCCGCTCCTTCAGCTCCACCTTGATGTCCCGCACCGCCTGGGTCAGCGTCGGGCGCGGCGTCACGTAGTGGCTGTTGGCGTAGATGGTGATGGTGTCGAGCTTGGCCGTCACCTCGCCGGTCAGCGGATCGAACTCGCTGATCGCCTCGATCTCGTCGCCGAACAGCGAGACGCGCCAGGCGCGGTCCTCGTACTGGGCGGGGTAGACGTCCACTACCTCGCCGCGCAGGCGGAAGGTGCCGCGCTGGAAGGCGGCGTCATTGCGGCGGTACTGCAGCTCCACCAGCCCCTTGGCCAGCTTGTCGCGATCGATCCGCCCGCCGACATCGAGCTTCACCACCATTTTCGAATAGGTCTCGACCGAGCCGATACCGTAGATGCAGGACACCGAGGCGACGACGATGACGTCATTGCGCTCCAGCATCGCCTGCGTGGCGGCATGGCGCATGCGGTCGATCTGCTCGTTGATCTGCGAGTCTTTCTCGATATAGGTGTCGGTGCGCGGAACGTAGGCCTCAGGCTGGT
>CAIYPH010000459.1 GCA_903928045.1 uncultured Rhodospirillales bacterium | reverse complement strand
TGATCCACAGCGCGACCGGTGCCAGCACCGGCAGCAGCGACGGAACGATCATCTCCTTGATCGCGGCCTTGGTCAGCAAATCGACCGCGGTGCCATATTCGGGCTTCGCGGTGCCTTCCATGATGCCGGGAATCTCGCGGAACTGACGGCGGACTTCAACGACCACCGAACCGGCTGCGCGGCCCACCGCCGTCATGCCCATCGCACCGAACAGGTACGGGAGCAGACCGCCGATGAACAGCCCGATCACCACGTAGGGGTTCTGCAGGGTGAAGTCGACGACCACCTTCGGGAAGTAGTGCTTGAGGTCCTCGGTATAGGCCGCGAACAGCACCAGCGAGGCGAGGCCAGCGGAGCCGATGGCGTAGCCCTTGGTGACGGCCTTGGTGGTATTGCCGACCGCGTCCAGCGCGTCGGTCACCTTGCGGACTTCCGGCGGCAGGCCCGACATTTCGGCGATGCCGCCGGCGTTGTCGGTCACCGGGCCGTAGGCGTCGAGCGCCACGATCATGCCGGCGAGCGACAGCATGGTGGTCGCCGCGATGGCGATGCCGTAGAGGCCGGCCACCAGGAAGGACATCACGATGCCGACGGAGATCACGATCACCGGCAGGGCGGTCGCTTCCATCGAAATCGCCAGGCCCTGGATGACGTTGGTGCCGAGGCCGGTGGTGGAGGACTGCGCGATGGACCGCACAGGACGGTATTCCGTCGAGGTGTAGTATTCGGTGATCCATACCAGCAGGCCGGTGACGCCGAGGCCGACGAGGGCGCATTCGAACAGGCCCATGCCGGTGACGGAGGTGCCGGTCGTCATCTTGAAGGTGCCGCCGAAACCGATCGACATGTTGATCACGATGGCGATCGCCACGATCGACAGCACGCCGGTGACCAGCAGGCCCTTGTACAGCGCGCCCATGATGTTGTTGGACGAGCCGAGCTTCACGAAGTAGGAGCCGACCACCGAGGTCAGCACGCCCACCGCGGCGATGGAGAGCGGCAGCAGCATCATGCTGTCCGCGTCCGCGCCGGACGCGAAGAAGATGTTGCCCAGCAGCATGGTCGCGACGATGGTGACCGCATAGGTCTCGAACAGGTCGGCGGCCATGCCGGCGCAGTCACCCACGTTGTCGCCCACGTTGTCAGCGATCACGGCGGGGTTGCGGGGGTCGTCCTCGGGGATATTCGCCTCGACCTTGCCGACGAGGTCAGCACCGACGTCCGCACCCTTGGTGAAGATGCCGCCGCCGAGACGGGCGAAGATGGAGATCAGCGAAGCGCCGAAGGACAGCGCCACCATGGCCTCCATCACCGGGCGCATGTCGGCGTTCGCCGCCATCCCGCCGCGCAGGATGAAATAGTAGGCGGCCACGCCGAGGAGGCCGAGGCCGACCACCAGCAGGCCGGTGATCGCACCGGCCTTGAAGGCGATGTCGAGGCCGGCGGCCAGGCCCTTGGAAGAAGCCTGCGCGGTGCGCACATTGGCCCGCACCGAGACGTTCATGCCGACATAACCGGCCGCGCCCGAAAGGATCGCGCCGATCGCGAAGCCGATCGCCACGTTCTTGCCGAGGAACCAGCCGAGCAGGATCAGGATGACCAGGCCGACGCCACCGATGGTGGTGTACTGCCGGTTAAGGTAGGCGCGGGCGCCTTCCTGCACGGCGGCCGAGATCTCCTGCATACGGGCAGAACCGGCATCCGCCGCCATAACCTGGCGCGTGGTGATGATGCCATAGATCACCGCGACAATGCCGCAGGCGATAATGGCCAATTGGGCCGAACTCATAGCAACGCCTCCTCAAGGGACTTTTGCGATACTCAACTCACACGACACCGCCGGCCGGATATGAACCGCCGGTAATCTCCCGGCGCGTATGGCAGAGTTAACATTGTCAGGCAACGGGGCGGGGTGCGTCCGGCGCCCGCGGCGGGCGTTGCGCGGTTCGAGCGGTCCGTCATTCGCATAAAATCGCGCTGGATGACGCAATATTAGCGTGGCCACGTTACGAAATAACCATCGGATATATTTGAATCTTCTTCGTCATCCCGGAAAATTCGTCCCGTCGGCATGACGCCGCATACGGAGGCCTGGGATGTCAATCACGATGGAAAAGGATGCCTGGCAGATCGATCCTGTGACACAGCGCGTGACGCCGGACGAGGCGTTGGGCAATCCGGCGCTGATTGTGGTCGAATCCGGCTATGCCTTGTCGGCTGCGGTGCAGGAAGTGTGCGACTTCCTGCAAATCGCCGTCTACAGCACGCAGGACCCCCGCGGCATCCCGGCATTGGTGCCGGATATCCGCCCACTGGCGATCATCCAGGAGGCCGAGGAGGTCGACTGCACCGTCTACGACCTGTTGATGGTGGTTGCGGGGTACGACCCGGCGCTGCCCGTCATGATGGTGCTGCCGGAGAACCCGCAAAACCGCGGCGCGCTGGATGCCGCGCGGCGGCTGTGGCAGATCGATGATCTCACACATTCGCCGGAGCATCCCGGAATCCGCGCGCTCATCGAGTTCCTGTTCCATGCCGGCCGGAGAATCGGGCAGGGGAGGTTCATGCCGATCTGAAGGAAGCGCTGCTTTTTGAAAAAAAGAAGAAAAAACTTTCTATTTTATGAGACTCGGAGTGTCCCCAGCCACTCCGCCCAAACGGATAAAAGTTTTTTGGTTCTTTTTTGCAAAAAAGAACCGCTTCCTTACCACAGCCGATGCCGAGCAATCCGGCGCAGCCGGCGGGCCAGTGTCAGACCGCCGGCGGCTTGCGGCGTGTGGCCGCCCTGCGTGGTACCGGCACTTTCTCGACATCCGCCATGGTGGCCAGGGAATGCCCGTCCAGCACATCGGCGATCGCGTCACGCGCCTTCTGGAGCACCGGGCGCAGGGCACATAGTGCGGGATCGACGCAGTCATGGCAGGGTGCATACTGGGTGCGGCTGGTGCAGGGCGTTAGCGCCAGCGGCCCGTCGATGGCGCGGATGACGTCGCCGGCGCCGATCATCTCCGGCGCCTTTGCCAGCCGGTAGCCACCGTTGCGGCCGCGGCGACTGGTGACGATCTTCTCGTCGCGCAGTTCGACCAGGATGGCTTCGAGGAACTTCTTCGGAATGTCCTCGGCCACCGCGATGTCGACCGCGAGCGCCCATCCTTCATCGGTATGGTGGCGAGCCAGGTAGACCGCGGCGCGCAGTGCGTATTTCCCCTTGCTCGTCAGCATGGTCCCGTCAGCCTCTCCCAGCGGTCGCCTTGACCGGTATTATGGACGAGGAGTCTGGCAGAAATTGCGCTGTCCGTCGAACGGGCGGGCGGGTGCGCCACCGCCTCACGTTTTATTCATAGTAATCTAGTATATAAGTATGCATATAAAGGGGCGAAGACCACTCCGGAGTCCGCCATGCCCCTGCGCCTGTCCCGCCGCGCCGCCTTGGCCCTGCCCGCCGCCCTGCTGACCCGTCCGGCCACGGCGCGCACCCGCGCCGACCTGCTGAACGTCTCCTATGACCCGACGCGCGAGCTGTACCGCCGCCTCAACCCGGCCTTCGCCGCCCGCGCCGCCGACGGGGAGTTGGATGTCAGCGTCAAGATGTCCCATGGCGGCTCCGGCGCGCAGGCGCGTTCAGTGATCGACGGGCTCGATGCCGACGTGGTCACCCTCGCCCTCGCGCATGACATCGACGCGATCGCCGCCGCCGGGCGCCTGGCGAAGGATTGGCAATCGCGCCTGCCGGACAATGCCTCGCCCTATACCAGCACCATCGTCTTCCTGGTCCGCGCGGGAAATCCGAAGAAGATCCTCGGCTGGGATGACCTCGTGCGACCGGGAGTCCAGGTGGTCACGCCCAATCCGAAAACGTCGGGCGGCGCGCGGTGGAACTTCCTCGCCGCCTACGCCGCCGCGCTGGACGTTTCAGGCGGCAACGCGGCGCAAGCCAACGCGTTCATGAAGCGGCTGTTCCGGAACGTGCCGGTGCTCGATACCGGGGCGCGCGGCGCCACCCTCACCTTCACCCGCCGCGGCATCGGCGACGTGCTGCTGGCCTGGGAGAACGAGGCGTTTCTGGCGCTCGAGGAAGAGGCCAAGGCCGGCTTTCAGATCGTGGTGCCGGCGACCAGCATTCTCGCCGAGCCGCCGGTCGCGGTGGTCGACCAGGTGGTGGACCGGCGCGGCACCCGCAAGGTGGCGCAGGCCCATCTCGAATACCTCTACACCCCTGAAGCGCAGGAAATCTGCGCCCGCAACCACTATCGTCCACGGCTGAAGACGGTGGCGGATACCTTCGCGTCGCGCTTCCCCAAGCTCGCGCTGTTCACCGTCGCCGAGCGCTTCGGGGGCTGGACCCGCGCGCACGACACCTACTTCGCCGACGGTGCGATCTTCGATCAGGTCTATCAGCCCGGAGGCTAGCGATGGCCAGCGCAACCGCCCGCCGCGTCGCGATCCCCGGCTTCGCGCCGAGCTTCGGGATGACCACCGCGACCCTGTTCTTCCTGGTGCTGCTGCCGCTCGCCGCGATGGTGGCGATGGGCCTGGCGAAGGGCGTGCCGGCCTTCGTCGCCGCCCTGGCCGACCGGCGCGTGCTGGCGGCCTTCCAGGTGACTATCGCCGCCGCCGCCGGGGCCGCGGTGGTCAGCGCCGTGCTTGGCCTGCTGCTGGCCTGGGTGCTGACGCGCTACCGCTTCCCCGGGCGGCGCCTGGTCGATGCCGCGGTGGACCTGCCCTTCGCGCTGCCCACCGCGGTGGCGGGCATTGCGCTGACCGCGCTCTACGCCCCCACCGGCTGGATCGGCGCGCTCCTGGCGCCGCTCGGCATCCAGGTCGCCTTCACCCCGCTCGGCATCGGCGTCGCCCTGGTATTCGTGGGCCTGCCCTTCGTGGTACGCGCGGTGCAGCCCATCCTGGAGGACCTGCCGGCCGACGAGGAGGAGGCCGCCCGCTTGCTCGGCGCCACGCCGATCCAGATCTTCCTCCGGGTGATCATGCCCGCGGTGGCGCCGGCGCTGATCACCGGCGTGACCATGGCCTTCGCCCGCGGTCTCGGCGAATACGGCTCGGTGATCTTCATCGCCGGCAACAAGCCGATGCTGTCGGAAATCGTGCCGCTGCTGATCGTCATCCAACTCGACCAGTACAACTACACCGGCGCCGCGGCGATCGGCACGGTGATGCTGGCGGTCTCCTTCGTGCTGCTGCTGGTGATCAACCGGCTGCAGGCCTGGGCGGCGACGCGATGAGCGCCACCGCTCAGCCTGCCGGCCGCCACGCCGGCGCGACCCCGCGGCGGGGATTGATCGCACTCGCCATCGCCGTGGCCTTCCTGGTGCTCGGAATGCCGCTGGCGATCGTGCTGACCGAGGCGTTCGGCCGCGGCACCGCCGCCTATCTCGCCGCGCTGGCCGACCCCGACACGCTGGATGCGATCCAACTCACCTTGCTGGTGGCCCTGTGCTCGGTCTGCGTCACCACCGTGTTCGGCGTCGCGGCGGCCTGGTGCATCGCCCGCTTCGACTTCCCCGGCCGCAGCGTGCTGCTGACGGTGATCGACCTGCCCTTCTCGGTCTCCCCGGTGATCGCCGGGCTGGTGCAGGTGCTGCTGTTCGGCCGGCGCGGCTGGCTGGGGCCGCTACTGGCCGAGCACGGCATCCGCATCGTCTTCGCCCTGCCCGGCATCGTGCTGGCTACCGTGTTCGTCACCCTGCCCTTCGTCGCCCGCGAGTTGATCCCGCTGATGCAGGCCCAGGGCGCCGAGGAGGAGGAGGCCGCCCGCTCGCTCGGCGCCTCCGGCTGGCAGATTTTCCGCCGCGTCACCTTGCCCAATATTCGCTTCGCCCTGCTCACCGGCGTGCTGCTGGCCAATGCGCGGGCGATGGGGGAGTTCGGCGCCGTCTCGGTGGTCTCCGGCCATATCCGCGGCGCCACCAACACCATGCCGCTGCAAATCGAGATCCTGTTCAACGACTACCAGATCGAGGCCGCCTTCGCCGTGGCCTCGGTTCTGGCCCTGCTGGCATTGGTGACGCTCGGGCTGAAGATCCTGCTCGAACGCCACCCATCCCATCGGCCCATTGCCAGGGAAGGCACGCCATGACCCCAGCTGCCATCGAAATCCGCGGCATCAACAAGCGCTTCGGCGACCATGTCGCGCTCGACAACGTGCATCTCGACATCCGTCCCGGCGAATTCGTCGCCCTGCTCGGCCCCTCCGGCTCCGGCAAAACCTCGCTGCTGCGCATCATCGCCGGGCTCGAATCGGCCGATAGCGGTCAGATCATGTTCGGCGTCGAGGACGCCGTGCGCCGCCATCCCGGCGAGCGCGAGGTGGGGTTCGTCTTCCAGCACTACGCGCTGTTCCGCCACATGACGGTGTTCGAAAACGTCGCCTTCGGCCTGCGCGTGGTGCCGCGCGCCCGCCGCCTGCCGCGCGCGGCGATCGCCGAGCGGGTGGTGCGGCTGCTCAAATTGGTGCAGCTCGGCTGGCTGGCCGATCGCTATCCCGCCGAGCTCTCGGGCGGCCAGCGCCAACGGGTCGCCCTGGCGCGCGCCTTGGCGATCGAGCCGAAAGTGCTACTGCTCACGAGCCCTTCGCCGCGCTCGATGCCAAGGTGCGCAAGGAGCTGCGCCGCTGGCTGCGCGAGCTGCACGGGGAGGTCGGGCTCACCAGCGTGTTCGTCACCCATGACCAGGACGAGGCGCTGGAACTGGCCGACCGGGTGGTG
>CAIYPH010000458.1 GCA_903928045.1 uncultured Rhodospirillales bacterium | reverse complement strand
TGGTTGCAACCATCCCGTCGGCCCCCTCCCTCCCACCAAACCCTCTTAGACAAATGGGTTCTAAGGGCTCAGCCCTTAGCGGGGTCGAGGGGCGGAGCCCCCGCCTTCCTTCCTTCCCCCAGGCGCGCCCGTCACAGGATCGGCTCATGAGCGGCTTTCGAAGTCGATGCGGGGGTCGACGACGGTGTACATGAGGTCACCGATGATCTGCATGACGAGGCCGAGCAGGGTGAAGATGTAGAGGGTTCCGAACATCACGGGGTAGTCACGGCGGATGGCGGATTCGAAGCCGAGGAGGCCGATGCCGTCCAGCGAGAAGACGATTTCGACCAGGAGGGAGGAGGAGAACAGGATTCCGATGAAGGCGGCGGGGAATCCCGCGACGACGAGGAGCATGGCGTTGCGGAAGACGTGGCCGTAGAGCACGCGGCGTTCGGAAGCGCCTTTGGCGCGGGCGGTGGTGACGTAGTGTTTGCGGATTTCCTCGAGGAAGCTGTTTTTCGTCAGCATGGTGAGCGAGGCGAAGCCGCCGACCACGAGGGCGGTGGTGGGCAGGACGATGTGCCAGAGATAGTCGGCGATGCGGGCCGGCCAGGGCCAGGTTTCGGCGCCGCTGCTGGCGAGGCCGCGGAGTGGGAACCACTGCACGAAGCTGCCGCCGGCGAAGAGCACGACCAGGAGGATGGCGAAGAGGAAGCCCGGCACGGCGTAGCCGACCAGCACGGCGGCGGAGGTCATCACGTCGAAGCGGCTGCCGTCGCGGACGGCTTTGGCGATGCCGAGGGGGATGGAGACCAGGTAGACCAGCAGGGTGGACCACAGGCCGAGCGAGATGGAGACCGGCATTTTCTGCGCGAGCAGGCCGAGCACGGTCTGGTCGCGGAAGAAGCTGCGGCCGAAGTCGAAGCTCGCGTAGTCGCGGAGCATATCGAGGTAGCGGGTGAGCGCGGGCTTGTCGAAGCCGAACATGCGCTTGATTTCGGCCACCATTTCGGGCTCCAGCCCGCGCGCGCCGCGGTAGGAGCCGGGGTCGGCGGCGGCGACTTCGGTGCCGCCGCCGGTCATCCGCGCGGTGCTGTCGCCCTTGCCCTTGAGTTCGGCGATCATTTGTTCGACCGGGCCGCCCGGGGCGAACTGCACTACGGCGAAGTTGATAGTGATGATGCCGAGCAGGGTCGGGATGACGAGGAGCAGGCGGCGGAGGAGGTATCCGGCCATCAGTTCGCCATGCGCGCGGCGTCCGTAGCCGCGGCGCGGGCGGGGTCGACCCACCAGGTATCGAAGGCGAGGCCGGTGCGGATCGGGGTTTTCGGGTAACCGAAGCGATCCCAGAAGGCGCCCCAGATGGCGCCGAGATGCCAGTTCGGCACCGCGTACCAGCCGTGCAGCAGCACGCGATCGAGGGCGCGGGTGGCGGTGATCTGGGAGTCGCGGTCGGGCGCGTTCACCACCAGGTCGATCAGCGCGTCGATCGCCGGGCTGCACACGCCGGCGACGTTGTTGCTGCCATCGGCCTTGGCGCTGTCGCAGGAGAAGTACTCGCGCTGCTCATTTCCCGGGAATTCGGATTGCGGGATGACCATCATGGTCATGTCGAAATCGAAGGCGTCGGTGAGGCGCTGGTACTGCGCGGCATCGACGGTGCGCACGCGCACATCGGCGCCGAGGCGTTGCAGCCATTGGCTGTAGGGGGTGGCGATGCGCTCGAAGCTGGGGTCATCGACCAGGATTTCGAAGCTCATCTGGCGGCCCTGGGCGTCGACCAGCTTGCGTTCCTTGACGTCCCAGCCCGCCTGCTTGAGCAGCGTGAGGGCGGCGCGCAGCCCGTCGCGGTTGTTGCCGGAGCCGTCGGTGACGGGCAGGCGGAAGGGCTCGGTGAAGACGGACTCGGGGACTTTGCCGCGATAGCGCTCCAGCAGCGTCTTCTCGGCCCCCTCGGGCAGGCCGGAGGAGGCGAGCGGGGAGTTTGAGAAGTAGCTTTGCGTGCGGGTATAGGCGCCGAAGAAGAGGTTGCGGTTGGTCCACTCGAAATCGAACACCTCGGCCATGGCGCGGCGTACGCGCGGGTCGGCGAAGACCGGGCGGCGGGTGTTCATCATCCAGCCCTGCATGCCAGTGGGCAGGCGATGGCGGAACACTTCTTTCTTCACCAGGCCCTTGTCGACCGCCGGGAAGTCATAGGCGGTCGCCCAGTTCTTGGAGATGTTCTCGCGGCGAAAGTCGATCTTGCCGGCCTTGAAGGCCTGCATGGCCACCGTTGAGTCGCGGTAGTATTCGGTGCGGATACGGTCGAAGTTGAACATCCCTTTGGAGGTTCCGAGGTCGCGCGCCCAGTAATCCGGCACCCGGGCCATCACGGTGGAGCGGCCGAGCTCGAAGCTTTCGAGGCGATAGGGCCCGGAGCCGAGCGGCGCCTCAGTGAGCGCGCGGGCGAAATCCCGCCCTGCCCACCAGTGCTTCGGCAGCACGACGAGCTGGCCGAGGATCAGCGGCAGCTCGCGGTTCTCGGCGGTGCGGAAGCTGAAGGTGACGCTGGTGGGGCTGTTGACGGTCACCGCGGTGACATCGGCATAGTACTGCTTGTATTGCGGCCGCCCCTGTTCGCGCAGCG
This sequence comes from uncultured Rhodospirillales bacterium, assembly GCA_903928045.1. The sequence goes on along the minus strand of CAIYPH010000458.1, from coordinate 3,853 downwards.
TGTTGAAGGTCCAGGCGACATCCTCGGCGGTGATGGGGTGGCCGTCATGGAAGCGCGCCTCAGGCCGCAGCTCGAAGGTGACGGCGCGGCGATCGGCGGCGAGCGTCAGGCTGCGGGCGATGTGGCCATAGGCGGTGGAGGCTTCGTCGGCGGAGTCGCGCAGCAGCGTGTCGTAGATGCGGCCAATTTCGCCGGCGGCGACACCGCGCATGACGAAGCCGTTGAAACTATCGAAGGTGCCGACGGTGCCGAGCGCGATTTCGCCGCCCTTGGGGGCATCGGGGTTGAGGTAGGGGAAGTGCGTGAAGCCGGCCGGCAGTTGCAGCGTGCCGGACATCGAGATGCCGTGCACCGGGGTTTGCGCCAAGGCGGGGGCGCACAGTAGCGCGAGCAGGGCAGCGGCCAGGAAACGCACAATTTTCCTCCCTTCCATCGTCATGGGGAAGGTGGACATTGCGCGGCGCTCCAGGTCAAGCTTTCAGGTGCGAAATCGCCGGATCGATCAGCGCGGCATCGCCGACGGCGAGGATATGGCCGTCGCTGTCCGGGGTGAGCGTGAGGCCGTCCCAGTCGGTGATGCGCCCGCCGGCGCCCTCGATCACCGGCACCAGGGCGGCCCAGTCCCAGATTTTCATGGTCGATTCGAGGATCACGTCGATCTGCCCGAGCGCGAGCAGGCCGTAGGCGTAGCAATCGCCGCCATAGGTGGTGCGCCGGCTGGCGGCCTGCAGGCGGGCCCAGGCGGCGCGGTCATGCGCCTCGAACATCTCGGGGCTGGTCACCGACAATTCGGCGTCGCCCAGCTTCGGGCAGCGCCGCGTGCCGGCCTGGCCGCCAAAGGGGCCGCGGAAGGTGGTGGGCCGCCCGGCGGCACCGATCCAGCGTTCGCCGGTGACGGGCTGGTCAATGACGCCGAGGATGGGCACGCCATCGGCCAGCAGCGCGATGAGGGTGCCGAAAATCGGCCGGCCGGTGATGAAGGCGCGCGTGCCGTCGACGGGGTCAAGCACCCAGCGCAGCCCGGCCTGCGCGTTGGTGAGGCCATATTCCTCGCCGAGGATCCCGTGATCGGGGAATTCGCCACCGATTAGCGCCCGGAGCGCCTGCTCGGCATTGCGGTCGGCGATGGTGACGGGGCTGTCGTCGGACTTGTCGTCGGTGGTGACGCCGGCGCGGAAGAACGGCCGGATGACCGCACCGGCCGCATCCGCGCCCGCCTCGGCGGTGCGGAGCAGCCGGTCGAGATCGAGGGTCACGCTGGGCTTACGGCAGCGGCGCGGGCGAGGCCGACAGGCTGCGCAGATAGGCGACCATGTCGGCGCGCTGCTTGTCGTTGTTGATGCCGGCGAAGGCCATCTTGGTGCCGGCGGCGTAGGCGGCCGGTTTCTTCAGCCAGGCGTTGAGGTCTTCGTAGCCCCAGGTGCCGGCTTTCGCTTTCAGGCCATTGGAGTAGCTGAACCCCGCGGCCGCGGCGCGCTCACGCGCGACGACGTTGTAAAGGTTCGGGCCGACGCCGGCTTTGCCGCCTTCGGTGAACGTATGGCAGGAGGCGCACAGCTTCTTGGCATTCGCCTCGCCGGCCTTGGCGTCGGCGGCAGCTAGCAGCGGGCCGATCGGCGTGAGCTCATCGGCCTTGGCGCCGGCGGCCGGGGCGGCCTCGGCCACCTCGATCTTGATCGCGCTCTCGTGCAGATGGTGCGGTTCGACCAGCGTCCGGCCAATCACGCCACAAACGAAGAAGGTGATGCCGGCCACCAGGACCGCGGCAACACCCTTGTTCAACTCCATGCTATCCATCAGACGAATACCTCGTGCGCAATCGGACCGGCCATCAATTCCCCCCTGGATCACGAATCGCGGTCACGTTGCGCGACGCAGGGCGGTTACCTAAGCTGCGCCGCACCATAGGCAAGGCGGGCGGTGCCATCAACCCACGCCATACCGCTAATGCGACGGATCGGTAAAGGGGACGCCCAATGAGAGAGTGCACATGAACCCGATTGTGGTGATCCCCTCGCGCATGGCCGCCTCCCGCCTGCCCGGCAAGCCGCTGGCCGACATTTGCGGCAAGCCGATGATCGTCCATGTGCTGGACCGCGGGCGCGAGGCCGAGATTGGCCCGGTGGCCGTGGCCTGCGCCGAGCAGGAGATCGCCGACGCCGTGCGCGCCGCTGGCGGCATCGCGGTGCTGACCGATCCGTCGCTGCCGCGCGGCTCGGACCGGGTGCACGCTGCGCTGGCCAATCTCGACCCGCACGGCCGGCATGACGTGGTGGTGAACCTGCAGGGCGACCTGCCGACCATCCCGCCCGAATATCTCCGCGCCGTGCTCGCCCCGCTGGAAGACCCGGCGATCGACATCGCCACCCTCGTCGCCCCCATCACGACGGACGAGGAAACCAACTCCCCGAGCGTGGTGAAGGCCGCCTGCGCCTTCGACAATGGCCGCGCCGTCTCCCCCGCGCTCTATTTCTCCCGCGCCGCCATCCCCTCGGGCGATGGGCCGCGCTGGCACCATATCGGCATCTACGCCTTCCGCCGCCAGGCGCTCGCCCGCTTCGTCGCCCTCCCCGAATCGCCGCTGGAGCGCCGCGAAAGCCTCGAACAGCTGCGCGCGCTGGAGGCCGGCATGCGCATTTCCTGCGCCCGCGTCGAACACGCCCCCTTCGGCGTCGACACCCCCGCCGATCTCGAGCGCGCCCGCGCGATCCTCACGCCCCGATAACCGGAAGTTCCCCGATCATGCCCGACGCAAGCCGCACCATCTCCTTCCAGGGGAGGCCCGGGGCCTACTCCGATCTCGCCTGCCGCAATGCCTATCCGGGCTGGACAACCCTGCCCTGCGACACCTTCGAACTCGCCATGCAGGCCGTCCGCTCCGGCGCCGCCGAGCTCGCGATGATGCCGATCGAGAACAGCCTCGCAGGCCGGGTGCCCGACATGCACCACCTCCTCCCCGAATCCGGCCTCTTCGTCATCGGCGAAGCCTTCCAGCGCGTCGAACACTGCCTCCTCGGCCTCAAAGGCGCCACCATCGAAGGCCTCAAGCGCGCCCACTCCCACCCCGTCGCCCTCGGCCAGGTGCGCACCATCCTCCGAGACCTCAACCTCGCCCCCATCGTCGAACTCGATACCGCCGGCTCCGCCGAACTCGTCGCCCAATGGGGCAACCCCGAAGACTGCGCCATCGCCTCCTCGCTCGCCGGCGAACTCTTCGGCCTCGAAATCCTGCGCCACAACGTCGAAGACGCCGCGCACAACACCACCCGCTTCTACGTGCTCTCCCGCACGCCGCGCGCCTCGCGGCCCGACGAAGCCGGGCTGATGACCACCTTCGTCTTCCGCGTGCGCAACGTGCCCGCCGCGCTCTACAAAGCCCTCGGAGGCTTCGCCACCAACGGCATCAATATGACCAAACTCGAAAGCTACATGGTCGGCGGCCAATTCTCCGCCACCCAATTCCTCTGCGACGTCGAAGGCCACCCCGAACAACCCGCCCTCCGCCGCGCCCTCGAAGAACTCACCTTCTTCTCCCGCGAAACCCGCATCCTCGGCGTCTACCCCACCGCCCAGTTCCGCAAAGACCAGGACACCGCCGACTGAACCCCAGGGGATCGGGGCAGCCAGGAAGGAAGGCCAGGGGCGCTGCCCCTGGACCCCGCTGGGGCCTGAGGCCCCAGACCCCCATCCGTTTAAGAGGGTATGAAGTGAGAGAGGGGGCCTTCTCGGTGGTTGCAACCACGGAGCAGGCCCCCTCTCTCACTTCATACCATTCCTTCAAATGGTCGAGGTCCAGGGGCTCGGCACGTCGCGCGAAGGCGCGCAACGGACCTGGCGGGGGTCAAGGGGGCAG
>CAIYPH010000457.1 GCA_903928045.1 uncultured Rhodospirillales bacterium | reverse complement strand
GTCTCGCCCGGCTATATCCGCCTCTCCGTCGGCATCGAGCATATCGACGACATCATCGCCGACCTCGCCCAGGCGCTCGACGCCGCCGGGGCCTGACGCCGGGCGCCGGAGGTACTTACCCGAAGGTAAGCGCCTCCGGCCGCTTGATCTCGATCTCCACGAAGGCGATCGGGTGGTCCGAGCCGTTCATCACGTCGTGCTGAATGCCGGCCACCCGGTTGTACGCCTGCCCGGCCTGTAGCGCGGTGCCGTTCACGTCGGTCCCGTTATGGACCTTGAGCACCCCGTCGGTCAGCATGATGACGAAATAGGGCCAGGCATGGGTGTGCCAGCCGGTGACGGCGCCGGGCGCGAAGTCCCACCGTGTGATGCGCACGTCGTCATCGTCGCGCTGCGTGGTGGGGACGGCGGGGATGGTGCAGACGAAGGCCATGATTTTGCTCGGGATGGTGGAGCGCCGAGGATAGCAGCATGGCGCCATCGCACGAAGCCCGGTTTCATTTTGGTTTCAGCGTTCCCTTCCGTATATCATGACCTTTGATATCAAACACTTCGCTTGACCGAACCGGTCGGCAATGACAGCTTGCGCCGGTCTGCCGCTCGGTTCGCGCCGGGTGGCCCGCTTTTCGGGAAACGTTGGAAAAGGAGGACGGCGATGCCTCAGGTAACGCTGACGGTTCACGGCAAGTCGGCGTCGGTGGAGGTCGAGGGGCGCACCCTGCTGGTCGAGCTGTTGCGCGAGAAACTCGGGCTGACCGGCACCCATGTCGGCTGCGACACCAGCCAGTGCGGCGCCTGCGTGGTGCATGTGGACGGGGTCTCCGTGAAGTCCTGCACCATGCTGGCCGTTCAGGCCGATGGCGCCAAGGTGACCACCATCGAGGGCATCGCGGCGGCTGATGGCACGCTGCACCCGATGCAGGAGATGTTCCGCGAGCATCATGCGCTGCAATGCGGGTTCTGCACCCCGGGCATGGTGATGGCCGCGATCGATCTGGTGAACAGCAACCCGCAGGGGCTGAGCCAGGACGAGATCCGCCACGGGCTGGAAGGCAATCTCTGCCGTTGCACGGGGTACCACAACATCGTCAAGGCGATCGATGCCGCGCAGGGCATCATGCACGCCAAGGCCGCTGAATAATTCCGCAAAATCAGGCGCGTGCTCCCGCAAGGTGAAGCGCGCGCGGAGGAACAGAAATGAACGCTCCATTCGAAGGCATCGGCGCATCCGTCCGCCGCAAGGAAGACCTGCGGTTCATCTCCGGGCGCGGCAACTATACCGACGACATCAACCGCCCCGGCCAGACCCACATGGTCATCAAGCGCAGCGACCGTCCGCATGCGCGCATCATCGCGATCGACGCCTCGGCCGCGCTGGCCGCGCCGGGCGTTGTCGCCGTCTATACCGGCGATGATTTCGCCAATATCGGCGGCCTGCCCTGTGGCTGGCAGATCCACAACAAGGACGGCTCGCCGATGGTGGAGCCGAAACACCCGGTGATCGCCCATGGCAAGGTGCGCCATGTCGGTGACCCCATCGCGGTGGTGATCGCCGAGACCAAGCAGCAGGCGAAGAATGCCGCCGAGCTGCTGGTGATCGACCTCGAAGACCTCCCGAGTATCGCCACCACCACGGATGCGCTGAAGCCGGGCGCGCCGGTCGTGCATGACGAGGCGGCTGGCAATCTCTGCTATGACTGGCACCTCGGCGACGCCGACGCGGTGGCCGCGGCCTTTGCGACCGCGCACAAGGTGGTCACCCTCGATCTCGAGAATAATCGCCTGATCCCCAACGCCATGGAGCCGCGTGTCGCCCTCGGCGATTACGATCGCCATACCGGGGACTACACGCTCTTCACCACCAGCCAGAACCCGCACGTCATCCGCCTGCTGATGGGCGCCTTCGTGCTCGGCCTGCCCGAGCACAAGCTGCGCGTCGTCGCGCCGGACGTTGGCGGCGGCTTCGGCTCCAAGATATACCACTACGCCGAGGAAGCCATCGTCACCTGGGCCGCCGGCAAGCTGAACCGCGCGGTGAAGTGGACGGCCGAGCGCACCGAAAGCTTCATGTCCGACGCCCATGGCCGGGACCATGTCTCGACCGCGCAGATGGCCGTCGATGCCGAGGGCAGGTTCC
>CAIYPH010000456.1 GCA_903928045.1 uncultured Rhodospirillales bacterium | reverse complement strand
GATCCCGGGGCCGCGCGGATAGGACCAGCACACCACGGCGAGGCCGGCCTGCTTGGCCTCCTCGGCGAGTTCGCGCAGCTCTTCCATCTGGTCGAACGCGTATTCGCTGCCGGGATAGATGGTGAAGCCGATCGCCGAGCAACCCAGCCGCAGCGCGTCATTGACGCTGGCGGTGACCGCCTGGTCCTTGGTGGTGGCGAGGCTGTTCGACGAGTTCATCTTCAGGATCGTCGGGATCGCGCCGGCATAGGTGCTGGCGCCGGCCTCGATCATGCCAAGCGGCGCGGCATAGGCCGAAAGCCCGGCCTCGATCGCGAGCTGGAAATGATAATGCGGGTCATAGGCCGGGGGGTTGGGCGCGAAGGAACGGGCCGGGCCATGCTCGAAACCCTGATCGACCGGGAGGATCACCAGCTTGCCGGTGCCGCCGAGCTTGCCCTCCATGAGGATGCGGGCAAGATTGCCCTTGGTCCCCGGATTGTCACTCTCGTAGTTGTCGAGAATTTTCTTCACGCGTTGGGTGATGCGCATGGGCGTCCTCTTTGCTCCGGGAATCCGTCCGCGCGTACTACCGCAGCGACGGGTCGATGTCACGTTGCAGCCATTCGGCGAGGCGATATGCCGCGCCGGGCTGCGCGAGATCGAGAGAAGGGGGACGATGTGGCAATACGATGGCAGCCTGTTCGCGCGCCACCGCGGCCACGGCGGCGAAGACAGGACAGGTATTGTCGAGAATAATGCCCGGAAGGCGGATCCTGAGGGCGGCCATCGCCGCACCGGGCGCGTCCGCACAGTCCAGCAGGCTCGCGACCTGCCGAGCGGACTCGGCACTGGCCAGCCCGATCAGTGCGCTCCACCAGCCCGCCCCCGCATACAGCCCGGCGGCGGGGCCAGAGACGAGCGTGACCGGTAGCCCTGGCTCCAACGCCATGCGTGCGTGTGCAATCCCGTGAACTGTGACCGGCGGCGGTAACAACATGCTTGACGTTCAACCGCCTGGGGGCTTGAAACGCAATAACACTCATGGAGCGCGGAGGCGCAGATGTCAGGCAGCCACGATCCGTCCGGCGATAGCGCCTCCGAGGAAGCAGCGGCGGCGCGTCTTGAGCAAGCCCTGGAGCGGATCGCCGCTTTAACGGGCCGCGTGCCGACGATGCCGGAGGGTGAAAATCTGCGCGACATCGCCGACAAGCTGGACGACTTGATCGCAAGGTTGCGCGCCGGGCTCGGCGCGGATCAGGGCTAGGAGGATCGCGCGTGGCGCAGGTAACGGTTAAAATCAATGGCTTTTCCTACACAGTTGGCTGCGAGGATGGGCAGGAGGCACATCTGACGGCGATGGCGGAGCAGGTCGAGAGCCGCATCGCCAGCATCAAGGCGCTCGGCGGCAGCGCAAGCGAGTCGCGCCTGCTGGTGCTGGCCTCGCTGCTGATGGCCGACGAGCTGCACGACATGAAGGTGGAGAACGACACGCTGCGGTCGGCCGCCCCTGTGCGTTTGCGGGCTGTCAAAAGCGAGGGCGAGCTTGGAAAGCGCATGAGTCGGCTTGCCCAGCGCGCTGAACAGATTGCGGCGGACCTCGAACGTCCCTAAGTAGGGAGCGGAGCTGCCCGGTACGTCAGGTACTTCATCCCCAGGGCCAATAAGCAACTCCCGGGAACTGGCTCTGATGTGACCCTGGTCACGTTACCTGGTGCCCACCTGCTCACGCAGGCCTTGGGAGGATGCGACGCCAACGGCCATGGTGGCTCCACTTTTAGACGACATTCCCGAGCGCAAGCGCCTCGCCCGCATCGCGGCGATCGCGCGGCGTGACGGCTGCGATCCCGCGCTCGGTACGGCGCTCAACGCCCATGTGCTGGCCGATCTGCCGCTGCCGGCCGGCGCCGCCATCTCCGGGTTCTGGCCAATGGGCCGCGAGATCGACATCCGCCCGCTGCTGCACGCGCTCCACGCGCGCGGCCACCCCATCCTCCTGCCGGAGACCCGCAAACGCGGCAACCCCCTGATATTCCGCCATTGGCACCCCGGCGCCCCGATGATCGCCGAACGCTTCGGCACCTTCCGGCCGGACGGGCCGATCGGCCTGCCGGAGGTGCTCTTCGTGCCCCTCCTCGCCTTCGACCGCACCGGCCGCCGCCTCGGCTATGGCGGCGGATTCTATGACCGCACCCTGCCCACCCTGCCCGGCGCCCGCGCCATCGGCTGCGCCTATGCGGCCCAAGAGATGGACGAAGTGCCCGCCGACGCCTACGACGCCCGCCTCGACGCCATCGCCACCGAGCGCGGCGTGATCCTCTGCGAAAGGCCATGAATGCGCATCCTCTTCCTCGGCGACGTCGTCGGCCGCTCCGGGCGTGAGGCGGCCGGCGCCGCGCTCAAGCGGCTCAAGCCGGAATTGCGCGTCGATCTCGCCATCGTGAACGGCGAAAACGCATCGCACGGCTTCGGCCTCGCCCCCGACATGGCCCGCGCTTTGT
>CAIYPH010000455.1 GCA_903928045.1 uncultured Rhodospirillales bacterium | reverse complement strand
GCTGCCGGCGGGCATGGACCTCAAGCAGGCCGCGATGGTGCGCATCAACCCGCCGACCGCGCTGCTGCTGCTGTCCGATTTCGTCACGCTGGCGCCTGGCGAATGGGTGATCCAGAACGTCGCCAACTCCGCGGTCGGGCGCCTCGTCATCATGCTGGCCAAGCGCCAGGGGCTGCGCACGCTGAACGTGGTGCGCCGGGAGAGCCTGTTCGGCGAGTTGGCCGCGCTCGGGGCGGATGCCTGCATTGTCGATGGCGATGACCTCGCCGCCGGGGCCAAGGCGGCGACTGGCGGGGCGACGATCCGCCTCGGCCTCGATGCCGTCTCCGGCGCCGCCACCGGGCGCATCGCTGCCTGTGTTGCCGATGAGGGGCATGTCGTCACCTACGGCTCGATGTCGGGCGAGGACCCCAAGGTGGACCGCGCGAACTTCGTATTCCGCGGCGTCAATCTCGGCGGTTTCATGCTTGGCCGCCACTTGGCGCGGCGCGATGCCGCGGCGATCCGGGCGATCTACGCCGAATTGGGCGGCGACATCGCGGCCGGCCGGCTGCATGCCCCGGTCGATCGGATCTACCCGATCGAGGAAATCAAGGACGCCGTCGCGCATGCCCAGCAGGGCGGCCGCAACGGCAAGATCCTGGTTACCCCGAATGGGGCAATCTGAGCCGCCCGGGCTGACTTTCGCCGCCCGCATTGCCATCTGAGGTTATCCGGCCGGGCGTTCCCGGCCGGCACAGGAGTGCCGTCATGTCCGATTTCCGCGTTGCCATCGTCCCGGTCACCATGTTCCAGCAGAATTGCAGTCTGATCTGGGACACCGACACCATGAAGGCCGCGGTGGTGGATCCCGGCGGCGAACCTGGCAAGATCCTCGATGCGATTGGCCGGCTCGGCCTCAAGGTCGAGCTGATCCTGCTCACCCACGGGCATCTCGACCATGCCGGCGGCGCCAAGGCGCTGAAGGGGGAGCTGGATGCCGAGCGGGCAAAATCCGGCCTCGCCGCGGTGCCGATCGTCGGGCCGGATGTGCGGGACCAGTTCCTGCTCGACGAGATCGAGGAATCGCAGCGCAAGTTCGGCATGAGCGGGATGCGCAACGTCACCCCCGACCGCTACGTGGTAGAAGGTGAAACTGTGGCGCTCGGTACGATGAATTTCGACGTGCTGCACGTCCCCGGCCATACGCCCGGCCATGTGGTATTCGTCGAGCGTGAAAAGCGCTTCGCGTTCGCCGGCGACACGGTGTTCCAGGGCTCGGTCGGCCGCACGGACTTCGAATACGGTGACGGCCCTCTATTGATCGCCGGCATCAAGGCAAAACTGCTGCCGCTCGGGGATGATATCACGTTCGTGCCCGGCCACGGTCCGGCCTCAACGTTCGGCGCGGAACGGGAGGGAAACCCGTTCCTACAAGATTAGCCTTCTATATCAGAGGCTTATCGGATGGTGGGCGCGACAGGGATTGAACCTGTGACCCCCGCCATGTCAAGGCGATGCTCTCCCGCTGAGCTACGCGCCCATCCGATGAGGGACTTCTAGCCCGCGCCCCCCACTGCTGCAACCCCCTTCCCGCGGGCCAGGCCGCAAAGCGCGCGACAAGAGGCGGTTGCCGCGAGGCAGCGGAACCCGCTTAATGTGGCGATGGATTTTGCGCCGAACAGCGACGATCTGAAAATTCCGTCTCCCGTCCGGGTATTCCGGCCGGCACGGCAGTGCGCGCCCATCGTGTTTGCCTCGCCGCATTCCGGCCGTGCCTATCCCGACGCATTCATCGCAACCTCGCGGCTTGACCCGCTGCGGCTGCGTCGCAGCGAGGATGGGTTCGTCGACGATCTGTTCGCGGCTGTGCCCGTGCTCGGCATGCCGCTGGTCGCGGCCACCTTCCCGCGGGCCTATTGTGACGCCAACCGCGAACCCTGGGAGCTCGATCCGACGATGTTCGAGGACGAGCTGCCACCATGGGTCAACACGATGAGCCCGCGGGTGGCGGCGGGGCTCGGTACGATCGCGCGGCTCGTCGCCTCCGGCGAGACCATCTACAAGCGCAGGCTGCGCTTCGCCGAGGCCGAGGCGCGGGTGCGGACATGCTGGCACCCGTTCCATACCGCCTTGCGGGCGGCAATCGAGGATACCCGCGACGCGTTCGGCACCTGCCTGCTGGTCGACTGCCACTCGATGCCGAGCAATGCGATGGCACCGCGTGGCGCCACCGATATCGTGCTGGGTGACGGGCACGGCACCACGTGCGGGCCGGTGCTGGTCCGCGCCGCCGAGGATCTGCTGTTCGAACAAGGCTTCACGGTGCGCCGCAACGATCCCTATGCCGGTGGGTACATCACCCGCAACTACGGGCGGCCGCGCGAGCGGGTGCATGGGATGCAGATTGAGATTTGCCGGTCGCTCTACATGGACGAGGCGCGGATGGAGCGCCTGGACGGATTTGACGGGGTTCGGGCACGGATCACCGCGGTTGTCGCGGGTCTTGCTGCGATTGTGCCGCACCTCCTGGAGCGAACTCAGCTCTGAGTGGCGTGCGGCTAATCCCCAGTCGCCTGATTTTTCGCAAAAAAGTGGCGGCGCTTTGCAGCGCCGCCAAGTTTAGGGAGGAAACGTCCAAGAAGCAGGAGGGCAACGTAGTCGCCCTGCTGCGCTGCACAATCTATGTCTGCGATCATTTGCGTGCAAGCGATTTTTTGCGTTGCAGCATGAAAATTTCGTAAGGCGTCGATGGGACTCCGCGCGGAAGGACTCACCACTGCTTAACACTTCGCCGTATAAGCTGCGGCGATGCGCTGGATCACCGCCCTTGCCCTGCTTGTCGCGTTCACGGGCACAGCCTCGGCCACCCCCGCGATTCCGCTGCCGAGCCTGCAATGCCGCCAGGCGATCAGCATGGTGGAGCGGGGCGCGGGTATGCCCGCTTACCTGATGGCAGCGATTGCACGGGTGGAAAGCGGTCGGCCGGATGGACAGGGTGGTGTCCACCCCTGGCCATGGACCATCAATGTCGAGGGCACAGGCTACATCTACGAAAGCAAGGCCGAGGCGATCGCGGCGGTGCGGGCCTTCCAGGCCAAGGGTGCGCGATCAATCGATGTCGGCTGCATGCAGGTGAACCTGATGTACCACCCGCGCGCCTTCGCCAGCCTCGATGACGCCTTCGACCCCACGGCCAATGCCGCCTATGCCGCGCGCTACCTCAAGGACCTCTACGGCCAGTCCAAGGACTGGGTGAAGGCGACAGCGCTGTATCACTCCGCCACGCCGGAACTCGGCGAGGGCTATCGCCGCCGGGTCTTCGCGGTGCTGCCGGATGAGCAGCGCAACCGCCTCGGCGGCACCCCGCCGGCCGGCCCGCTGGGCAATGTCTGGTCGAACAATGCTTGGACGCAGAATGTCTGGAACAGCCGCGGTCCGGGTTGGCCGGCGGAAAGCGGTGTCCCCCGGTCACCGCCGATGCCGGCGACCGGCGGGTTCAGCCTGTCCAACCGGGCTGATGCGGCCCGCACCATCCCAGCCGCGCCGGGCACCGCCGGGCGCGGGCTCAGCGCCTACCGCGCCGCCCCGGTGCCGGTCGCCGGAACGCCGCAGCAATCGCGGCTCTGAGCCTCTTCCGGTCGACCGCAATGCGGTCTAGCGTTCACCCATGGAGGCCGCGCGGGACAGCACGGCCGTGAGGGAGAGTGAACGCATGACCATCCGATATGACAACCGGGTCGCAATCGTAACCGGCGCCGGCGCCGGTCTGGGGCGCGAGCACGCGCTGCTGCTGGCCAGCCGCGGGGCCAAGGTGGTGGTGAATGACCCCGGTGGAGCCGTGGATGGCCGCGGCACCGCCAACACGGTGGCCGATCGCGTGGTGGAGGAAATTCGCGCCGCTGGCGGCACGGCGGTCGCCAACTACAACTCGGTGGCGGATTGGACGAGCGCGCAGGCGATCGTGCAGACGGCGATCGACAATTTCGGCAAGATCGACATCCTCGTGAACAACGCCGGCATCCTGCGCGATAAGAGCTTCCACAAGATGGAGCCGGCGGATTTCGAATTCGTCGTCCAGGTGCACCTGATGGGCACCGTCTACTGCACGATGGCCGCTTGGCCGCACATGCGCGAGGCCAAGTACGGCCGCGTCGTCGTCACCACCTCGGGTTCCGGCACGGTCGGCAACTTCGGCCAATCCAACTACGGCGCCGCGAAAATGGCAGTGAACGGCATGATCAACTGCCTGCGCTTCGAGGGCGCTAAATACAACATTCTCTGCAATGCGATCTCGCCCTCGGCCAAGACCCGCATGACCGAGGGGTTGATCCCCGAGGCGGTGCTGGAGTTCATGAAGCCTGAGCTGGTCTCCCCGGCGGTGGCCTGGATGGCCAGCGAGGAATGCAACGTCTCCGGCGAAATCATCGGCGCCAATGCCGGGTTTTATAAGCGGGTGAAGTACATCGAGAGCGAGGGCGTGCAGTTCGACCCGACCAAGCCGATCACGGTCGACATGTTCGCCGAGGCGCTGCCGAGGATCATGGACATCTCTAAGCCCGTGGAGCATGGCTTTGGAACGCCGCGGCTTGAGGCGCGGCTAAAGGCGATGGGGCTGATCAAGTAAGCAAGCGCTTCTTTTTGGATGAAGAAGCAAAAAAATTCGTTCGTTTGCTTCCTACTCCCGCTGGAGAGTCAACGCCCCCCATTTTTGACTTATCGAGGTCAGTTCCAAAGTTTTTTCTTCCGTTGTTGACGATGGCTCGGCCTCTCGGGAGAAGTTTCGAGCGGTAGGAACCAAAGTCGTGAAAGTTTTTTGCTCCTTTTTTTCAAAAAAGGAGCCCTTCCCTGCCTCCCTGTTGATCGTTGCCCGCATACCAGTCCAGGATGCCGGCACGATCACCCAGGGAGACAGACCATGCGTCGCAGAGACGTCCTGAAATCCACCGCCGCCGCCTCGTTCGCGCTGGCTGCACCCAACCTCGCCTTCGGCCAGGGGGCGGCGAAGACGCTGAAATTCGTCCCCCATGCCGACCCCGCCTCGCTCGACCCGGTGTGGACGACGGCGGACATCACCCGTAACTACTCGCTGGCGGTGTTCGACACGCTCTACGGGCTTGACGCCCAGTTGCAGCCGAAGCTGCAAATGCTGGCCGGCGAGAAGGTCGAGAATGACGGCAAGCTGTGGACGCTGACGCTGCGCGACGGGCTGCAATTCCATGATGGCACGCCGGTGCTGGCGCGCGACTGCGTCGCCTCCATCAAGCGCGGCGGCCAACGGGACCCGCTGCTGAACCTGGTGATCGAGCGCGCCGACGAGATCATCGCCACTAATGACAAGACGATCACCATCCGGCTCAAGAAGCCCTTCCCGCTGCTGCGTGATGCGCTGACCGGGGCGCCGGCCTCCATCATGCCGGAGCGCGTGGCCAAGACCGACGGCAACACCCAAATCACCGAGTTCATCGGCTCCGGCCCCTTCAAGCTCAACAACAAGGAGCGCGTCGTCGGCGCCAAGCTGGTGTTCGACCGCTTCGAGGGCTACGTGCCGCGCGCCGATGGCGTGGCCTCGTTCTCCGCCGGGCCGAAGGTGGCGTATTTCGACCGCGCGGAGTGGCATTCGATCCCCGATCCGGCGACCATCGCGGCGGCGCTGACCAATAACGAGATCGAATGGTGGGAAAACCCAGCGATCGACCTGCTGCCGAGCCTCAAGCGCGACAAGGCGATGGTGGTGAAGACCATCGACCCCTATGGCTCGATCGGCTGCCTGCGCTTCAACCACCTGAACCCGCCCTTCGATAAGCCCGCGGTGCGGCGGGCGGTGATGGCGGCCTGCAACCAGGATGAGTTCATCCTCGCCTTCGCCGGCGCCGATCCCTCGATCATCAAGAACCCCTGCGGCCTGTTCTCCCCGGGCTCGCCGCTGGCCAGCACTGCCGGTACCGAGGCGGTGGGCCGCCTCACCGGCAAGTATGACGATGTGAAGAAGGAACTGGCCGCCGCCGGCTATAACGGCGAGAAGATCGTGCTGCTCGGGCCGACCTCCATCCCGGTGCTGCACGCCTATTCGCAGGTGGCCGCGGATCTGCTGAAGCGGATTGGCATGAACGTGGACTACCAGGCGCTCGAATGGGGCACCGTGGTGCAGCGCCGCGCCAGCAAGGAGCCGATCGACAAGGGCGGCTGGAACATCTTCATGACCAACCTGGGCGGCAACGGCAACGTGTCGCCGGCGGCCGCCTCGGCGATCCGCAGCGGCCAGGCGGCGTGGTTCGGCTGGCCGAGCATGCCGAAGATGGAGGCGCTGCGCGACAGCTGGCTCGATGCGCCGGATCTCGCGGCCCAGAAGTCGATCGGGCTCGAAATGCAGAAGCTGCTGTTCGTCGAGGCGCCCTACGTGCCGCTCGGCTACTATGCGGGGCCGACCATCCATCGCAACTCGATCAAGGACGTGCGCGATGGGTTCCCGCAGATGTATGGGGTGACGCGGGCTTAAGGAAGGAAGCGCTTCTTTTTGAAAAAAGAAGCAAAAACTTTTTGATCCGTTTGGCTTCGGAGCTTCCCCGGGGAGACTCCGAAGCCGACGGATAAAAGTTTGTTGGTTCTTTTTTTCAAAAAAGAACCGCTTGCTTCACTGCATAGACGACCCAGGCAGCAGCTGTGCCGGCGAGCATGGCGAGGCCGAGGGTGCGGGTGAGGATCATGGTGACGAGCGTCGCCGCCGCGCCCACGGTGGTCTGCAAACCGCCATTGACCAGCGAGGGGATGACGAAGCTCACGAACAGCGTGCCGGGGATGTAGCCCAGCACGCTGCGGATGAAGGGGGTGGGGGTGATTTGGCGGAACAGCCAGTAGCCACCGGCGCGGCAGGCGTAGGTGGCCAGGGCCATGCCGATGATGGCGAGCAGGGTGGCGGGATCCATGCTCATGATTTCAGCGTGTCCCGCAGCGCGCCGGTGAGGCTGCCGGCGAGGGCTCCGGCGATGATGAACCAGAAGGTGCCGGGCAGCAGCAGGGAGACGGAGGTGGCGACCAGGGCGGCGACGATCCAGGGCAGCACGTCCAGCCGGCCGCGCCACATGCCGGCGAGCATGGAGACGAAGACGGCGAGGCCGCAGAAGAACAGCGGGTGGCCTTTCGGCAGGCTCAGCACGGTGCCGAGCTGGTGGCCAACGCCGGTGAGGATGACCCATTGCAGCCACATCACCACGCCGCTGCCGAACATGTAGCCGGCATCGCGGCCGCCGCGGTTCATCTCCTTCAGGCAAAGCGCCCAGTTCTGGTCCACCATCAGGAAGAGCGTGCCCCAGACCGGCCAGCCGCGCAGCTTGTCGAACCAGGGGGCGAGGACGGGGCCCATCAGCACGAGGCGGAGGTTCACGGTCAGCGCCGCGAGCGTGGCGGCGAGGATGGGGGCGGGGAGCGACCAGGTGCCGAGCACCAGGAGCTGGGCGGCGCCGCCGAATACGGTGGCGCTCATCACCACGGCCTCGAGCAGGGACAGGCCAGCCGCCTGGGAGGCGACGCCGGTGACGACGCCGAAGGGGATCAGGCCGATGATGAGGGGAATCGCCGCCTTGGCCCCGCGCATTATGCCGTGGCGGGTGAAGACGACCGGGGCTTGGGGTGTCACGTGCGTTTGAGCCCGATCACCCGGGCTTCGGCCTCATCGGGCGGGCAGGAAAGGGCGCGCAGCGCCACGTCGCGATCGAACCCGGCGCGGGCGAGGACGCCGAGTTCCTTGCGGCGGGCGTCGGCATCGGCTTCGGCGGGGGCGCGAAAGGGGCCGATGCGGCGGCGCTTGGCCCAGGCGAGGGCGGCGGCGAGGTCGGTCTCCGCGTCACGCGCGGTGGCCTCGCGGGTGGTTTCGGCGGCCACGCCGCGGCTGGCGAGATGGGCGGCGATGGCTTGGCGGGATTTGCCGGCGCGGGTGAGGGAGCGGGCACGGCTTTCGGCGAAGGCGGCGTCATTCACCGCGCCTGACGCGGTGAGGCGCTCGACCACGGCGCGGGCGGCGCGGCGGGAAGCGGCGATGGCGGCCATGTCGGGCTCCTCGGCGGCACGGGCCCAGCGGTCGATCCGCCGGTCAAGCACCCGCAGCAGGCCGGCCCGCGTGGTTGCGTAGCGGGCGATGTGGGTGAGGGCGGCCTCGTGCAGCCTGGCCTCGTCGGGGGGGGAATCCGCCATCGCCCATAGATGCCATGCAGTGGGGCGTGTCGAAAGCCCTGCGCAATGCGGCCATGCATGGCGCCACGGCGGTTTGACTCGCGGGCGCCTGCCGTACCATTGTTTCAGCTTCCTTCGGAGCCTCCCGCGCACCGTGCGTTGGCTTGGTTCATCCCCGGAGGAACAACCGCCCCGAACGGGGCAAATCGAGGACCATCGCATGATTCCCGCCCTTACGCCGAACTACAACCGCGCCAACCTTGCTTTCGAGCGGGGCGAGGGCGCCTGGCTGTGGACGACGGATGGCCGACGATTCCTCGATTTCGGCAGCGGCATCGCCACTGCCTCGCTCGGCCATGGCAATAAGCATCTGGCCGAGGCGATTGCCGACCAGGCTTCCAAGGTGATGCACGTCTCGAACCTGTACCGGATTCCGCAGGCCGAGAAGCTCGCCGAGCGGCTGGTGGCGAACTCGTTCGCGGACTCCGTGCTGTTCTGCAACTCGGGCGCGGAAGCGAACGAGGGCATGATCAAGATGATGCGCAAGACGATGTTCAACGAGGGCAAGCCCGAGCGCTATCGCCTGATCACTTTCGAGGGCGCCTTCCACGGCCGCACCCTCGGCGCGCTCGCCGCCACGGGGAATGCCAAGTATCTCGAAGGCTTCGGCCCGCCGGCCGAAGGGTTCGACCAGGTGCCGTTCAACAACCTCAACGCCGTGCGCGACAAGATCGGGGCCGGCACCGCTGGCATCATCGTCGAGCCGCTGCAGGGCGAGGGCGGCGTGCGCCCGGCGCATATCCAGTTCCTCAAGGATCTGCGCGCGACCTGCGACGAGTTCGGCATCCTGCTGGGCATGGACGAGGTGCAGTCCGGCATGGGGCGCACCGGCAAGCTGTTCGCCCATGAGTGGGCCGGCATCAAGCCGGACGTGGTGGCGGCCGCCAAGGGCATCGGCGGCGGCTTCCCGCTCGGCGCCGTGCTGGCGGTGGAGCGTGCGGCGAAGAACCTCACGCCGGGCACCCATGGCACCACCTATGGCGGCAACCCACTCGCCTGCGCCGCCGGCAACGCGGTGCTGGACGTGATCCTGGCGCCCGGCTTCCTCGACGAGGTGACCCGCAAGGGGCAGATGCTGTGGGACGGCCTCGCGGCCCTCGCGCGGGATTTCCCGAGCGTCTACGAGGATCACCGCGGTTCCGGCCTGTTGCAGGGCCTGAAATGCGTGGGCCCGGTGGGCGCCGTGCAGGCGGCGGCCGAGGCCGAGGGGCTGATGGTGATCACTGCCGGCGAGAACACGCTGCGCGTCGCCCCGCCGCTGGTCGTCACCGATGCCGACATCGCCGAGGCGCTCGCCATGCTGCGCCG
>CAIYPH010000454.1 GCA_903928045.1 uncultured Rhodospirillales bacterium | reverse complement strand
TCAAGCCACTTGCGAAATTCCGCGCTGTCCATCGTCACAATCCTCGATACGTCCAAACGATTGAACCTAATATGAACTACGCATATGATTCGCTAATAGAGCCAAAGTTTTTTTGGTTCTTTTTGTTCACAAAAAGAACACCCTTAAGCCTTCCACCCCTTCTCCTCCGCCCAATCCCCCGCCAGCCCGTCGAACCGGCTCAGCTTCAGGTGCTCAAGATTGGCGAAGTCGCAGTGTCCCTGGGTGACGAGTTGCATCACCGCCCGCCCCGAGGCCGGCGAGAGGCCGAAGCCGACCGAGGACATGCTGGCGATCACCAGGTTGCCCGGGTTCGCGAGCCGATCGAGGATCGGCCGCCCATCCGGGGTGTTCTCGATCACGCCCGCCCAGGAGCGGATGACGCGGAGATGGGCGAGTTTGGGGAACAGCTCGAACAGCCGCCGCGCCACCGAGCGCATCACCGGCGAGTTCACCGCGCGGGGGGTGCGGTGGTCCGGCAGGTCGATCCATTCATGCGGGCCGCCGCCATAGGCGAGGTTGCCGCGCAGCGTCTGCCGCCCGTAGAGCCCGTTGCCGTCGGCGCCGCCGATGGCGATCAGCGGCACCGGCTCGGTGACGATCATCTCCGCCCGCGCGGCGACCACGGGGACAATGATGCCGAGCATCGCCGCGAGCTGCGCGGTATGCGGCCCGGCGGCGAGCACCACCGCGTCGCAGCCGATCAGGCCCTGGTCGGTCCGCACGCCGGTGATGGCGCCGCCGGCGGTTTCGAAGCCGGTGACGACGGTGTGCTGCATGATAATGCCGCCGAGGTCCTGCACCGCCCAGGCATAGGCCTGCAGCGTGCGCTGCGGATTGGCCTGGCCGCCATAGTGGTAGACCATGCCGCCGGCGACGGTGTCGGGCACCCAGGGGACGAGGTCGCGCATCGTCTTGCTGTCGAGTTCCTCGGCGGGGAAGCCTTGGGCGGCGGCGAGGTTCACGGCATCGCGCAGGAAGCCGAGCTGGGCCTCGTTCAGCGCGATGCGCACGCGCTTGGGCTGGTATTCGGTGGGGTAGCCCAGCAGATCGTCCATCATCGGCCATAGCCGCTGCTCCTCGCGGAACAGCGGCGAATAGGCGTGCGTGGCGCCGCCGCCGTTGCGGCCCGAGGCCTCCCAGCCGACGATGCCCTTCTCGATGACGGTGACCTCGATGCCCGCGCGGCGCAGCCAGAAGGCGGCCGACAGCCCGGTGGCGCCGCCACCGACGATGACGACGCGGCTCATTCTTCCACGCTCGGAGTCACCCGCGCCTCCCAGGTGAGCCCGTCAGGCGCCTTTTCCCAATGCGGCAGCCATTGCTCGGGGATGCCGAACCAGGAGGTCCAGCCGGCGCGCATCTCGGCTGTCTCGTCGGCCGCGGTGATCACCTTGAGCGGCAGCGGGCGCAGCGGCGCCCGGTAGCTGGGCATCGGGATGTCGCCGCTGGCCTGGTTGCCCTGCATCGCCAGTAGGCACTGCACCTGTTCGCGGCAGCGGCGGCCCTGGCAGGGGCCCATGCCGGCGCGGGTGAGACGCTTGACCTGGTCCTGGTTGACCGGCCCCATGGCGGCGAGCGTGCGGATGTCGCGGCGCTCGAACCTCGCGGCGTCATAGGCGAGGTAGCGCGGCGGGCGGACGCCGATGAGGTCCTCCAGCGGGACTTCCTCGCAGCGGCAGATGGTCAGCCGCGCATCGGTGGCGTGGGCGGCGAGGAAGGCGCGGCGCCATTGGTCGCGGTCTTCCGGCGGGGCGGCGGCGATGGGCTCGGGCGGCGGGGCGGCCAGCCCGGCGTCGCGGGCGGCGG
>CAIYPH010000453.1 GCA_903928045.1 uncultured Rhodospirillales bacterium | reverse complement strand
CGCCGGGAGGGCCGCGAGGTCCCGGCACAGCATCGCCAGCAGCGCGCGCAGAATCGCGGCGATCGCGGCGGCGATCACGGCATTCGGCTCGGTGGCGCGGGCGGGCTGCATGGGACTGGTGGGGCTCCGGTGTGGATGAGGGGCGAACTATCGCACGGGAAAGGAAATTTGACAAGGAAAAATTACGTTAATAGGAAATATTAATGCGTCAACCCGCGTTATGAGGGAAGGTGTTCTTTTTTGAAAAAAATAACCAAAAAACTTTTATCCCTTTGCCGCGGACCCGGGCGGGGGAGCCGTGAGGCAAACGGAGAGAAAGTTTTTGCTTCTTTTTTCAAAAAGAAGCGCTTGCTTCCGCGCCTCAAGGGAACGTTGTGCCGGCCAGCAAAACCGGCCTAACCTCCGGTGGTCGGAGGAATGAAATGGCTGACGGGACTGTTGCGAGCAACCTGGCGACGAGCCATGCAAGCGTGATGCATTCGATGGCCGCCGGGGCGGCACCGATGCCGCGCAACCATGGCGCGACGACCGGGGTGCCGGCGCCGATCGCGGCGACGGGCGAATTCCGGCCGGCGGCGGCGATGGTACCGCGGCCGCCGGTTTTGGCCAGCGCGCCGCTCACGCTGATCGCGGCGGGAGGCGACGTGGTGATCGCCGCGGCGCAGCCGGACGCGCCGAGCCTGGGGCCGGTCTCGGAGTCTTCGGCCATCAATACGGTTTCGCTGCAGCAGATCGGCGCGCTGCTGAGCAATTTGCAGGTCACGCTCGACCAGATCGAGAGCGGGCTCGAGAACAAGGGCTTCGCCGAGAGCCTGCCGCTGATCGGCAACCAGCTCGGCGCCGCGTTCAGCCAGGGCCAGTCGGCGGTACAGGCGTTCAAGGTGCTGGATGCGCGGATCATCAGCGCGCTGACCACGCTGGAGAACGCGGGCACCGACGCGGCGCTGAGCGTGGTGCAGACGGCGCTCAACGCGGCGATCGGCGCGGCGGGGTTCGCCGGCAGCGTGAGCACCTCGCTCGATGGCAGCGGGAACCTGACGGTGACGCTGGCCAACAGCGACACGCTCTCCGCGTTCAGCCTGCCGCTGGGGACCAATTTCGGCATTCCCGGGCTGAATTTCACCACCCATGGCTCGGCGCAGGTGGCGCTGACCTATGGGGTGAATCTGACCGCGTCGGTCGCCCGGAATGGCGGTTTCAGCCTCAGTGCGCCGAGCGGGGCGCTGACGGTGGGCCTCGGGGTGACGGCGCCGAGTTTCTCGGGGGATGCCAGTCTCGGGCCGCTGCTGGTCTCGGCCTCCGACCATGGGTCCGCGCTGAACGGCGCCATCACGCTCGATACCGCGGGGGTGGCGAAGTTCAACGGCAGCAGCACCGTCGATGTGAAACTGACCAGCGATCTCGGCACGGCGGCGCTGCCCTCGATCGGGGCGGAGCTGACGGCGAGCTGGGGCTTCAACCAGAACGACGTGCTCAACCCCGCCAACGAGACGCACCTGGGCGGCACGCCGACGATCGACGTGAAGAACGTCACCTTCGGTATGGGCACCTTCGTCACCAATCTGGTGAAGCCGGTGCTCGACGATCTCGAACAATTGATCCAGCCGCTTCAGCCGATCCTGGACATCCTGAACAAGCCGCTCGACCCGATCATGGCGCTGCCGTCGTTCATGTGGCACCCGCTCGACGTCAACAATGACGGCACCGTCAACCTGCTCGACTTCCTGCTGAACGGCCATGGCGGCGCCGATGCGCCGCTCAACAAAGTCGTGAACCTGCTGAACGAGATCAACACCCTCGACGCCTATTTCAAGACCGCGTCGGCCAACGGGGCACAGTATGCGCTGGGGAATTTCAACATCCCCGCCACCCAGTACGACATTCGCTCCAACGGATTTGACATCAGCACGGTGACGCCGGTGAATTCCGGCGCCGAGAGCCTGACACAATTCCTCAACTCGGTGTCGGGCGACGCCACGTTGCACAGCAGCCTCACCTCGCTGCTAACGCCGACCAGCGGGACGGATGGCGGGTTCAACTTCCCCATCCTCGACAACCCCATGAGAAGTGGCTCGGTTTCTCGCTACAGCGTTTCGGTTCCGTTAGGTGGATCGCCTGCCGGTTGATACGCACGTTTTGCTGCTGGCGTGGTGGCGCGCAGGGCGGGCG
>CAIYPH010000452.1 GCA_903928045.1 uncultured Rhodospirillales bacterium | reverse complement strand
GCGCTTCTTTTTGAAAAAAGAAGCAAAAACTTTTCATTCTCTTGGATCACGGATGCCCGGGGATATTACGATCTAATCGGATAGAAGTTTTTTTGTTCTTTTTTTCAAAAAAGAATTGCTTTCTAAAAATACCGCTCAAAAATCGTGACGATGTCTCCCGGCGCCAGCAGCGTGGTCGGTGCCGCTCGGCCCTGGAAAGGCTTTCCGTCGATCACCCGGGTGATGCCGACGAAATCCTCCACGGCGCGATAGGTGAAACCGCCGGCCACCGCGATGGCCGAGAGCACGCTCATCCCGGGCTGGTAGGTCACCTGGCCGGGCCGGCTCACCTCGCCGAGCACGAAAAGTGCGCGATACTCAGTCACCTCGATCGAAACACTGGGGTTGCGCAGCAAATTGCGGGTCTTCAGCAATCCGGCGATGCGAGCCGCCAGTTCGTCCGTGGTTTGTCCTTCGGCCGGCACCGCGCCGAGCAGCGGCAAGGCGAGGCTTCCCGTATCGCTGACGCGGAATATTTCCGACAGCGCATCCTCGCCAAAGGTGATCATGCGGATCTGGTCGCCTGGGCCGAGCTTGTAGGCCTGGCTCGGCAGCGGCGGCAGTGGCGGCAGATCACGCCCGCGCCCGCCGCAGCCAGCGAGCGGCAGCAGGGCGGCCAGCAGCAATCGGCGGCCTAGGCGTGGGGTCGATGGCATCAGCGTCTCCGGACCGGGTGGCGCACGCAGAATGGCACGTTTACAGCCCGAGTTGGAGACGCACCATCGCAATGCTCTCGGTGATCGCGCCGCCGATGGTCGGCTGCTTGCTGACATAGCTGTAGCTGCCGATGAGCCGCATGTTGCGGTTCATCAGCCAGGTCGCCGAGGCCACGGCATTTTCGACGGTCTCGCTGGCCGAGGACTGCTCGTATTCCGCCCGCTGCACGCCGGCATGGGCATGCAGCAGGATGTCCCGCGTCAGTTCGTGATCCACCGACAGCCGCGCCTCGGTGTAGGTGAAGGCAGCGGCGAATTCTCCCGCGGCGTCCTGCACCGCGCGGGTGAGGGTTAAGCCCACCGTGGTCAGGCCCGATGGCATGTAAATGAGGTTGGCCTCAACCACCGGGGAACTGCGCGCCTTCACCGCCGGGCTGCTGGATTGCCGGCTTTGCACGCCGGCGAGGACGCGATACCGCCACACTGCGGAAGTCGCGTGGTCAAGCCCAGCGAGGACCGAGACGGTGGTGGCATCGGGCTTGGGCAAGCCGGGCTGGGAGGTGCGATACTGGATCGAGGCGCCGCGCAGGACGACAGCGATATCGTGCAGCAGGGCGAGGCTGAACTTGGTGCCAAGCTCGCCATCGACAATGTCGCGGTCGCGATAGCCCTGCGAGACATTGGCGCCGGATATCAGCACATCATCGTAGCGGTAGCCGGTATATTGCAACTGCGGCGTGAAGGTGAACCGGCCGCGCTCGGCGGTGAAAGTGACCCGCAGGTTGTTGACGCCGTAGGCGCCGGGTTGGTCGAGCAAGGCCGAGTTGAGGTCGCGCGCGGT
The DNA here is from genome assembly GCA_903928045.1 of uncultured Rhodospirillales bacterium. The sequence goes on along the minus strand of CAIYPH010000452.1, from coordinate 3,631 downwards.
CTGGTGCAGTGCGAGGTGGGTGGCGGTCACGGCAAGCCGGTCAGTGGCGAAATTGAACACCTTGCCGAGCGAGGCCGACCAGTTGGTGGCGGATTGGTTGGCGAGCGCGGGATAGCGTGTGTCATCGAAGGTGATGAGCCCGCTCAGCGTGTCGGTTGAGCCGTTGGAGCTTGCGGCAATCGAACCGGTGGTCTGGAACAGGGCGGCCGCGCGGGCGCGGGAGACGAACAACGGATTGCTGTCGACGCCGGCACCGAAAGCGATCTGCGGGCGAATGGTGAAATTGCCGACATGCACGCCGGCCGGGTCGGTCGCCTTATGCTCGCGGCTGGTGACGGTGATGCCGACATTGGCATCCCAGCCGATGATACCTGGAGGAAAGTAAGCATCCACGAGATCCGCCATCGCCCCGCCACATGCGGCCAACACCCCGAGGGCGGCGAGGGGGAGGAGCAGACGTTGGCGATGTGAGGCCGAGCGTGAAATTTCTGTCAATGTTCTCTGATGGGTCGGTGACGGCGTTGATCTGCCATAGCAGATCGATTCGGCGTTTCGCGTCATAAATTATGTAAATCTCATATTGCCGCGACTCATCGTGACGTGGTGCATTTGACGAAGAAATTCCGGGGCTGGGTGAGCGTGCTGAACGTCTTGCGACGAATGCGGGGAACCGAGGCTTTGGCGGGAAGCGCCATGGCCGCCGGCATCATGGAGTTGCAGGACCCCACGATCGGGGCCCGCCCAGTACGGCGCGCGACCTCGATGTCGTGGAGCTACGCAATCCTGTTTTCCGACCTCGCCGCCATCATGTTCGCCTTCGTGATTGGCTTCTATGCCGCGGGGATGTCCAACCAGGTGGTGTTCGGCCGTTGGTGGTTGGTAACTCCCGAGGAGGCGACGCTCCGCATCTATGATTTCACCGCCATCGCCGGTCTGATGCTCGGCTGGCTCTATCAGCGCGGCCACTATGTCCGTCGGCTGCTGTTCTGGAACGCCACCGCCGACATTCTGAAGGTTTGTCTCGGCGGCATGCTGCTCGACACGTTTCTGCAATTCCTGCTGAAGCAGACGATTTCGCGCTCCTGGTTCGTATGGATTTGGGTCTTGATGCCGGTGGCGTTCATTCTGATGCGTCTACTGACGCGCGAGGCGCTGAACGCACTCGGCCTGTGGCAACGGCGGGTGCTGGTCGCCGGTGACGTCAGCGCCGCCCGGCTCGCCCAGGCCGCCCTGCTGTCGGACCGCTCGATGGGCTATGAGATCGCCGGCCGCGTGCCGCTCGAGGCAATTGTCGAGGCGCCAGAGAGCACATCCTTCGCCGCCATCCTGGCGCGTTTCGATGCCGGGTTCCTGGTGTGCGCGCCTGGCGACGAGCCGTTCCAGATGCCGCGGCGCAAAGTGGCGGCCCTGGTGCGGGAACACGTTGATTTCGCTGTCATGCCAAGCCTCGAAGGGCTGCCGACACCGGGCTACCACGCGCAGGTTTTCGTCAATTTTGACGTCGTGCTCCTCTCCTACCGCACCAATGCGAGCTGGCCGGTGGCGCGGGCGGCGAAGGTGGCGATGGATGTCGGCGGTGCGGCGTTCCTGCTGCTGTTGCTGGCCCCGCTTTTCCTGCTGGTGGCCACGCTGATCCGCCGCGATGGCGGGCCGGTGTTCTACGCCCAGCCGCGCGTCGGGCTCGGTGGGCGGATGTTCGGCTGCCTCAAATTTCGCAGCATGGTGATGAACGGCGACCAGGTACTGCGCAAGACGCTCGCGCGGGACCCGCGGGCCGCGGCCGAGTGGGCCGCCTCGCAGAAACTGCGCAATGACCCGCGAGTGACCGCGGTGGGCCGCTTCCTGCGCGCCACCAGTCTCGACGAACTGCCGCAGCTCATCAACGTCTTCCGCATGGATATGAGCCTGGTCGGCCCGCGGCCGATCATCGAAAAGGAGATCCCGCGCTACAGCGACGAAATCTCGTTCTACATCGCCGTCCGGCCGGGGCTCACCGGGCTGTGGCAGGTCAGCGGCCGCAGCGACACCTCCTATGCCCGCAAGGTGCATCTCGACGGCTGGTATGTGCGCAACTGGTCGCTGTGGCAGGATATCGTGATCCTGCTGAAAACCGTGCCGACTGTGCTGCTGCGCCGCGGCGCGATGTAGGCCACCGTATGTCCCTCACTCACCCCGATGACCCGCTGCTGCTGGACGCGAGCCGACCGGCGGGAGACACGCGGCCGCCGGAATTCGTCTCGCCCTTCCGGCTGTTCGACGTCATCTGGCGCCGCCGCGTCACCATGCTGCTCGTCATGGTCGCGTTGCTGCTGGCCGCGGTGCCGCGCATCTTGACGCTTCCCTCGCGCTTCGAGGCGGTCTCGCTGGTGCTGGTCGACACCCGCAAGAACAAACTGTCCGATCTCCAGGCCTTCGTCACGGGATCGCAGTCCGAGGTGATCGAGGTGCGCACCCAGGTCGATATCCTGCGCTCGCCCGCGCTGGCCGAGCAGGTGGTCAATCGGCTCGACCTCACGCATGAGCGCGAATTCGCGCCGGTCCTAAGCCAGGCGCAGCCGGAGTGGCAGGCCACCCTCAATTCGGTGATGGAGCTGTTCGGCTTCGGCACGCCGCCACGCGCCCCTTACAGCGAGGACGAGAAGATCCGCCTCGTCACCCAGTCACTGCTGGGCGAGAAACTGATCATCAACAACGATGGGCGCTCCTACGTAATTGGCGTTGCCGTGCGCACCGATGACCCGGAACTCTCGGCGCGCATCTCCAACACCTATGCCCGCACCTATCTCGACTTCAACCGCGAGTTGAAGGATCGCGCTGTCACTCGCGCCAACGCCTGGCTCGATGAGCGGCTGGCACCGATGCAGGCAAAGCTGCGCAACGCCGAGCGCGCCGTCGCGGCGTTCCGCGAGCAGGCCGGCCTGGTGGAGGACAACGGGCTCGACAGCACCGGCGCACGCCGCGGCACGGTGGCCAGCCAGCAGCTCGTGCAGCTCAATACCCAGCTCGTCACCGCCACCTCCGAGCGCGTGCAACGCGAATCGGCGCTTGACGAAATCCGCCGCAACCCCGGCGATCTCTCGGCGGTCCCGCTGGTGGTCGCCTCGCCGCTGATCCAGCGGCTGCGCACCCAGGAGGCCGAGCTGTCCGTGCGTGAAGCGAGCCTCGCGCTCAACCAGTCCGACGCATCGCCGGTGCTGCTGGGGGTGCGGGCGGAGCGGCGCGAAGTGCGCGCGCGGGCCCAGCAGGAGATGAGCCGCATCGCCGGCGCGCTCGACAGCGAGGTGAATGCCGCCCGCGCCCGCGAAGCCACGCTGAAGGCCGCGCTGGTCGAGCTGCAATCCCAGGTCGCCGGGCAGAACAAGTCCGAAATCCGGCTGCGCGAACTGGAGGGCGAGGCGGCGGCGGCGCGCGCGGTCTACACCGACTATCTCAATCGCTCGGAGCGCACCGCCAATGAGCGCGACATCCAGCAGCCCGATGCCGAGCTGATCTCACTGGCCAACGTGCCATTCGCGGGGATGTCCCGATCTCTGTTGAAATTGGCCGATCGAGCGCTGCTGGTTTGGACGTTATGCTGCGGCGCTCTGCCGTGCAAGAACTGGTTTGATGGTGTGCCTGGCGCCATGAGCGG
>CAIYPH010000451.1 GCA_903928045.1 uncultured Rhodospirillales bacterium | reverse complement strand
TCCAACCCCGCGTTCGATCGCGGCCTCGCCGCCGCCGTCATGGAACTCGACGACACCAAACGCGAACACCTGCTGCAAGACGTCACCCGCCTCGCCATGACCGACATCGCCATGATCCCCACCCACCTCCAACGCAACGTCTGGGCCATGCGCCCAACCCTCACCCACGACGCCCGCGTGGATGAACGCTCAATGGCACAGGACGTCCGGCCGGCGCCGTAAAGCATGAGAAAGCATGTTCTTTTTCTGAAGAAAAAGAACCAAAAAGACTTTTATCCACGTTCTTCGTGAGATTGGCTTAGGCTGTCCGGCACGTCTGATCAGGTTGGAGGTTTACATGCAGCTTGATACCGCATCGTTGCCGACGCTGGAGGAATGGGGGTTTAGCGGCGGGCATGACGGCCTGAGACGGTTCTGCGCGACGGCTTTTACGGGCGGCGCGCCGCGGTTTCTACGCGTGCATCGCCATGGCGAAGAGCAGCTGGCGATGTTTCGACATGCCGATTTGCGCGTTTTCGGCACGATGCCGGCGCTCGAGAATGTGCCGCCGGGGATCATGTTTCCCTCCGATGTCGCCGAGGCAGCCCTCGCCGGCGGCGATGCGCCGCGCACCTCCGTTGCCACGGTTCTCTCCAACCAGTTGTTCACCGCCAATGCGCCCATCCATCGTCCCTTGCGGATGGCCTTGCTGAAAATGGTCGGGCCGAAGCAGACGGCGGAGCTTGAGGCGCACGCCCGCGCACTCGCCGGGGACCTGCTGGCGCCGCATCGGGGCGGTGGTGAATTCGATTTCGTGCGCGAAGTGTCCTTACCCCTCGTGGCGCGATATTTCGGCTCCATCATCGGCTTGACGACGGAGGAAATGCGTGGGGTTTCCGCGGCCATCCTCGACATGGCGCCCCTGCTCAATATCGATCGGAGCCCCGCGGAAGTGGCGCAGCTCTACGCCGGCGCCGGCGCGTATCGGCGCCTGATCGAGGGGGCGGCGATGCGCAGCCTCGCCGAGGGCAGTTGCCCGCATGTAACAGCACTTGCGGAGGAACTGGCGGGGATGCCGCCCTGCATGGATGTTCACCGGCGCGGCGTCGTGCCGGGGAATGCCGGGCTGTTCATCGTGGGCAATTTCTTTGACGCCTTCCATACCGCGGCCGTGGCGGTTTCGAACGCGGTCGTCGTCTTGGCGGATTGGTTTGAGGTTCTCGATGCCCATCGCGACGATGCCAATTTCCTGGATCGCGCGGTGGCGGAGGCGTTGCGGCTTGAGCCGCCGTTGATCGGCCTGTCGCGCTATGTGTTCGAGGAGGTGCGGAGCGGGGATGTGATCTTCCCCGCGAACTCCAAGGTGTTCCTGATGTGGGGCGCGGCCAACCGGGATCCCGCGGCGTATCCGGAGCCGGACAGCTTCAACCCGCAGCGCTCCACCCGCAGCGTGACCTTCGGCGGCGGCGAACATATCTGCCCCGGCCGCTTCGCCGGCGCGATGCTCGCCCGCAGCGTGATCGCGACGCTGCTTGAGATGCGGGTGTGGCCCGAGGTGCAGGGAGGCCGCATTGTCTGGCGCGGGAACAGCCTGGCGAACCAGCCGGAACACATGCCGGTCACGCTCTTGAACCGCGGGGGGTGATTCCCCGGCGCCCTCACGCCGCAAATCCGTGGATACGCTCGCCACGTCGTGGTACGATCACGCGCGATCAACCTTACGCCACGGCAAAGGCGATATAGAGATGCGCGAATTCCCGCTGGTGCCTGCGGAGTTGCTGAGCCGCGTGGTGGATTACTTCCATCCGCGCCGCATTGTGCTGTTCGGCTCACGGGCGCGCGGCGAGGCCGGGGCGGATAGCGATATTGACCTGCTGGTCATCCTCGATGATGACGCGCCGGCCAGCCATCTCACGCTGCGCGCGGGCTGGGAAGCGCGGCGCGGCTATGACCATCCGGCCGACGTGATTCCCGTGCGCGATGGCGTTTATCGCCGCCGCGCGAAGATTGCCGGCACGCTGGCCTATGAGGCGGAGATCGACGGCATATCGGTCTATGAGCGGGCCTGAGCGGCCGATTCCGCTGGAGCGCCGCGCCGAAGCCAGGCGGTGGCTGGTGATTGTCGATGAAGATATCGATGTCGCGATTGCTGCTTCGCGTATCCAGCGGCCCGGGGCCAGCGCCTACCATGTGCAGCAGGCGGCCGAGAAGCTGGTGAAGGCGCTGCTCGTGCTGGCCGGCGAGGCTTTTCGCCGGACCCATGATATGGACGATCTCCTCGCTCCGCTGCTGCGGGCCTATCCCGCATTCGCCGGCTATGCCGAGGTTGTTCGCCCCCTGTCCATTTGGGGCGTCGCCTATCGCTATCCTGGCCTGGCCTGGAAGATGAGCCTGAGCCACTGCCTTCAACCGAGGAATTGGACCACATCATCGCGGTGCTTAGGCAATTCGCCGCCGCCGCAAGGACCCTCGTGAACGGCCCCGAGCCTCCCTAACCCGGCAACACCGCACTGACCGTGAACGGTGCGCCCTCCGCTTGCTGCCGTGGCGGTGGCTGTGGCGGTGGCGAACGCGGTCGTCGTGTTGGCGGATTGGTTCGAGGGTCTCGACGGACATCGTGATGATGCCAATTTTCTGGATCGCGCTGTGGCGGAGGCGCTGCGGTTGGAGCCGCCGTTGATCGGCCTGTCGCGCTATGTGTTCGACGAGGTGCGGAGCGGGGACGTGATCTTCCCCGCGAACTCCAAGGTGTTCCTGATGTGGGGCGCGGCCAACCGGGATCCGGCGGCGTATCCGGAGCCGGACAGCTTCCACCAGCAGCGAGCGACCCGTAGTGTGACGTTAGGCGGCGGCGAGCATATCTGCCCCGGCCGCTTCGCCGGCGCGATGCTCGCCCGTGCCGTGATCGCGACGCTGCTTGAGATGCGGGTGTGGCCCGAGGTGCAGGGCGCCCGAATCGCCTGGCGCGGGAACAGCCTGGCGAACCAGCCGGAACATATGCCGGTCAGGCTCGCGAAACCTGCGGGGTGAAGCGGCGAGTGCGCCTTGGTTCAGGTAGTGGGGGGGTCCGAAGGTTCAGGCCTTTTCAAATCCGTTTGAGTGTCGGCCAGATATGGTGTGATACGCTGCGCTTGCCCACAATAGACTTGTTGCGAAAGTCTGCGGCCTAATTTGACCACCAGTTGGTGGCT
>CAIYPH010000450.1 GCA_903928045.1 uncultured Rhodospirillales bacterium | reverse complement strand
TCGGTTTGCGGTGGTGGGGGTGCGGGTATTGCGGGGGGAAGGGTGTTCTTTTTGTGAACAAAAAGAACCAAAAAAACTTTCTGTTCCATCCATGCCGTTGGCGTACACCTCCCGGATAGTTCGGTGCGGTACACACCAAACGGATAAAAGTTCTTGCTTCTTTTTTTCAAAAAAGAAGCGCTTCCTTCCTAATCCTGACTTGGTTTCATCCCAACCATCGCCCCGCTCGCGTTGCTGCGGGCGAACATGTCGTGCATGGCCAGCACGGCGCGGCCCTGTTCGCCGGTGAAAATCATCTGCGGTTCGCGCCCGGCCAGCACGTCGAGATGATGGAGGGTGGAGAGGCGGAAGCTGTTGCCCCAGTCGGCCTCGATGTTGTGGAAGCTGCGGACCTCGCCGTCGCGGTAGAGGGTGAGCACGGGCTCGTCGAGCAGGCGGTCGGAGCAGCGGGTGACCTGGAGGATGCCCTCATCGCCCTGGATCTCGAAGCGCTCATTGTCGGGGTAGTAATCGGTGCGCAGCGTCATGCGCGGCGCGGCGGACACGTCCCACATGCCGTGCAGGGGGGCGAGGTCTTCGCGGGGGGCGTGGCGCCACATCAGGGTGGACGGCGCGTCGATCCGCCGGCCGCTGGGGAGCAGCGTTTCGTCGAACCGGGCGAAGCCGTCGACCACGTCGCCGAACAGCCACAGGGCGACGGCCATCATGTGGTGGCCGTGGTCGAACACCATCGGCCCGACGCCGGTCCGCACCGCCAGCGCCTGGCGCCAGGCGTTGCTTTCCACCGGCACATGCCAGGCCCCGCTGGCATCGCCCAGCACCACCTTCATGCGGAAATGCACGGGCTTGCCGATGGCGCCGGCATCGAGCAGCTGCTTCATGCGCACCAGCGGCGGGTAGAACACGAAATTCTCGAACAGCTTGAGCCGACGGCCGGCGGAATTCGCGGCGTCGATCATGCTGTCACACTCCGCCAGCGACATCGCCATGGGTTTCTGCACCGACACGTCAGCCCCGGCGCGCAGGGCCGCGATCGCCATCTCGGCGTGCAGCGGGTGGGGCGTGAGGATGTCGACGAAATCGAGATCGTGCTTGAGGAAGGCCTCGAAACTATCGGTGACGACGGCGTTCGGAAACTCCTTGGCCCGCTGCGCCCGCCAGGTGGGCGAGATATCGCACAGCGCCACCACCTCGGCCTCGGGGTGATCGAGGTAGCCGCGCACGTTGAGGTCGAAAATACGGCCGAGGCCGGCGATGCCGATGCGACGCTTGTGTGCCATGGGGTTTCCTCCGTTTCGGGAAGGCTGACCCGAGGAGGCGCCATGCCGCAAGCCCCTCCAGGCCTGGAGATTGGGTGAAGCCGCCGCCGCAGTTCGGCACCCGCCCAGCGCCATGGGTAGTTTCCGCCGCTTTCGCCGCCCCATCGCAAGCCTGATCTTCGCCGTGACGGCCAGGCTTCCGCCTGATCGTCGCGAGTGAGGCTCGACCATGACAGAATTATCGACGGACGCCCGCCACGCCCTCGCCGACAGCGTATTCGGCCTGCCCGGCAGGCGGGCCTACCCGATGCCCGATGCCAATCATGCCCGCAACGCCAAGGCGCGTGCCTCCGAGGAATTCGGCAAGGGCAATTTGTCGGCAGCCGAGAAGGCGCAGATTGACCGCAAGGCGGACGAAATCCTCAGCCGGGCGTGAACCAAGTTCCACGTGACGCGATCGACTTTTCAGGAATCAGCAGATGAAGCGAACCTATCTCCGCCGCCCCGCGCTCGCCTTGTTCGAGCCGGCCGACATCGGTGCCTTCCGGCTCGCCAATCGGATCGTGATGGCGCCCCTCACCCGCAACCGCGCCGGCCCTGGCCTGGTGCCCGGCCCGCTCGCCGCCGAATACTACGCCCAGCGCGCCTCGGCCGGCCTGATCATCGCCGAAGCGACCCAGGTTTCGGCACAGGCGCAAGGCTATGCCGACACACCCGGCTGCTACACGGACGCTCAGGTGCGTGGATGGAAAGCCGTGACCGACGCGGTGCATGACCAGGGGGGCACCATGGTGGTGCAGCTCTGGCACACCGGCCGCGTTTCCCACACCAGCTTTCATGCGGGCGACGCCCCGGTCGGCCCATCGGCAATCCGGGCGAAAACCAAGACCTTCGTCGCCGGGCAAGGCTTCGTCGATGTATCCATGCCGCGCGCGCTGGCCCTGGGCGAGATGGCCGGCATCGTCGCGGACTTCCGCTTCGCCGCCACCCGCGCGATGGAGGCGGGCTTCGATGGCGTGGAGGTGCATGGTGCCCACGGCTATCTGCTTGACGCCTTCCTGCGCGACGGCACCAACCACCGCACCGACGCCTATGGCGGCTCAATCGCCAACCGGGCGCGGTTGCTGGTGGAAGTGACCAAGGCCTGCGCGGCGGCGATCGGGCCGGCCCGGCTGGGCGTGCGGCTCTCCCCGGTGTCCACCGCCGGCGATTCGCATGACAGCGATCCGCAGGCCCTGTTCAACCACGTCGTCGACGCGCTCGACCCGCTGGGCATCGCCTATCTGCACGTCGTCGAGGGCGAAACCGGCGGCGCCCGGGACAGCATCGCGTTCGACTACGACGCTCTGCGCGACCGGTTCCACGGCGCCTGGATGGTCAATAACGGCTATCAGCGGCAGATGGCGATTGACGCCGTCTCCAGCGGGCGGGTCGATCTGGTGTCGTTCGGCCGGATGTTCATCGCCAACCCCGACCTCGTGGCCGGCCTGCGGGCGAACACCGCGCTCAACACGCTGATGGGCCAGGAAACCTTCTATGGCGGTGGCGCCCATGGCTACACCGACTACCCTCGGCTCCAGCCAGTGCCGGCCTGATCGCACCGCCCGACATGATCGCGCATTCTCACCAAGGCATATAATCCCCATGAAACACTATGAAATCGCCGTCGTGGTCGGCAGCCTTCGCCGCGACTCCTTCAACCGGAAAATGGCCAGCGCCATCGTGAAACTGGCGCCGCCGGGATTCGCCTTCACGCAGATCCAGATCGGTGACCTGCCGCTCTACAATCAGGACGACGACGCCAGCCAGGGCACCGCCGTCAAGCGCCTCAAGCGTGAGATCGCCGCGGCCGACGGCCTCCTGTTTGTCACCCCCGAGTACAATCGCTCAATCCCCGGCGTGCTGAAAAACTGCCTGGATCAGGCCTCGCGCCCCTACGGCCAGAATTCCTGGT
>CAIYPH010000449.1 GCA_903928045.1 uncultured Rhodospirillales bacterium | reverse complement strand
GCGCGCTCTACGAGCGCGCTCGGCTCAAGAACCCGCTCCGTTGGAAGCGCCAAACTCGCAACTGGCGTCGCGTCGACGTGGTCCATCTCAACCCAGAAACCTTCGAAAAAAAGGAAAAATCCGACTCAAAAACTCAAATCGGAAGACCAGATACAGTCAAACCACTCATGCGACAAGTAGCTTGAAAACTTCCGGTGACCGGGGAGGAGGGGTTCGGGGCGCACTGGCGGCGGGTCATCGAGGAGCGGGAGGAGTCCGACCGTCCGTTGTCCCCGACCTGCGTCCAGGCGCTGTCAGACCTCGTGGATCTCGCCGGCACGACGGCGTCCGGCATCCGGAAGACGTTCACGAGCCGGCTTGATTTGTGGCTCAACCCGATCCTCGACGCCGCAACGTCCGTGAGTGACTTCCACTTCCGGGACCTGCGTCGCAAGCCCACCTCGATCTACGTGTGCGTGAACCCGGCCGACGTCGGGCGCCTGCGGCGGGTTCTCAACCTCTTCTTCGAACAGGCGATCGCGGAACAGACCAAGGAGCTTCCGGAACACACGCCGGACCTCAAGTATCAACTGCTGCTGATGCTCGATGAATTCACGGCGATCGGGAAGCTGCCAATCATCCGGGACGCGCTCGGATTCCTGGCGGGGTACGCCATTCGTGTTGTGATCATCGTGCAGACGTTCTCGCAGCTTGCCGAGGTCTACGGCTTGAATGGAGAGCGCACGATCCGGCGGACGACCGCTGCACTCGTCGTCCACGCCCCGAAGGAGCAGGACGATGCCGAGGCGATCTCGGCGGCCCTAGGGATGCGGACGGTCAAAGCGAAGTCCCGCAGCCGGCCGGCGTTCGGGACCGGCAAGGGCCCGTCGACAAGCGAGAGCGAGCGGGCGCGGTCCCTGATGCTTCCCCAGGAAGTGAAGGAAATGGGGATCGACAAGGAACTTGTCTTCTACGAGAACCTGCGCCCCATCAAGGCCGACAAGATCCGCTACTACCAGGATCCCCTCTTCAAGGCTCGCATACGGCCGCCGCCAGAGGTTCCGATGATCCTCGATCCCTCGAAGCCGACGGCACCGAAGCCGCGGACCGTCGATCCGCCGGGCGTGAAGCGAATAGTCGAAAAGCTCGAGAGGCGCGGCAAGCCGCGCCGCGGACCGATCAGGCCGAAGAAGAAGCTCCCGCCCAGTCGGCTCGCGCGAATGGCACCGCCGACGGATGCCGCGGCTGTCGAGGCCGGAGTCGCGGCCTACCTCGCGCAGATGACCGCGTCTGAATCGGGTGATCCCGGTCCGTGGAGTGAGCCGGCGCGATGAGTGCCCGCCGATACGCCCCGCTGGACTAACCCAATCGGTTGAATAGGTTTGACAGGGCGCACCGGCGAGCGGTGCCAGAGTGCCTGAGGAGGCAGCTTGTCGCCAAGATCACGGGATGAAGTTTACTCTGGCGACCCTGCGGCTCCGCCAAACGGCGGGTTGCAGATCGGGCAAGGCGGCGGTCCGATGGCGAGCCCGTCTCCGGGCCGCGAAATAGTGGCATCCCACCATTCCTTCAATCCAGGTGCGCCTTGGCGGAAGCAGCAGCGACGCCAGCGGGCGACGATGTCCTTCGCCTCGTGTGGAAACGCCTCGTCGTCCATGGGTCAATATTGAACTAGAGATCCGTCTCGGCATAGGCATATAAATAGGGGGTTCGTAGAAATATGCCGCTGCTACGACGGAGCGGCTTGGCATGATCGAACCCCATAGCTTGTAAAGCTGTGCCTACACGCCAACGCCGCTCGTCGTACGTGTCCATTTGGCCGATGTTCTGGCGTAGTCCGACGCAAGCTACATAACGTTGCGGAGGCGTTCCTTAAGGCCGCGCTCGCCTGCAAGGTGTCCGAAGTAGCTCGCGAGCAGAAATGTAATCAGCGCATCACATGCCAACGGGTCGCGTATTAGACGCCAGTCATCGTCGTTGAATTCTGCATACTGGACGAGCATATCTAGCCTATTCCGAGTC